>CAYMXD010000009.1:0-5914 GCA_964394095.1 uncultured Mesohalobacter sp.
TTGCAGCTTTCATCTGACTGTGATAGGCAAAGGCATCTTGATCTTTTCTAGAAATTTTCTGCAAATCCACCAGATTTTCTGCAGTCACACCCATACCATCAGTACCATACATCTCGTGCATCTTTGGGTTAACAAAGCGCCAGCCAAAACTGCTGTCGTATAGTCTGGCGTCATTCCCGTAAGCCGTTGACGTTTTAGACATCACAAAAGGGCCTCGGGTCATATGTTCCACGCCACCGGCAATAAACACATCGCCGTCACCGGCTTTGATGGCTCGATGGGCGTGTATCATCGCCGATAAACCCGAACTGCAAAGTCTGTTGACCGTTTCGCCTGGAACGGTATACGGTAAGCCGGCCAGCAGTAAACACATCCTGGCAATATTACGGTTATCTTCACCGGCCTGATTAGCACAGCCCATGATGACATCTTCAAAAGCGTCTTTGGGAATATTGGAATTTCTATGGGCTATTTCATTGATGACCAGGGCACCCAGATCGTCTGTCCTTACCGGAGATAGAGTACCTTTATAATTGCCAATAGGTGTTCGAATACCGTCTATAATATATGAATCCATAAGATTGCGATTATTTTATTTTAGAAGCCTAAAAGTATGATTTTTTAGAGAATTTCGTAATAAGATTAAGAATAAAATATAATAGGCTTAACGGCATGATTCCCTCTATTTTCGACATTTAATCTATAGATGTTTTTAAGTGGTAAACGTATTTGAAAACTGTAAAAATATCTAAACTAAATTAGGCGAAAGATTCCGGGTCGATAAATAATGCTATAGTTTTTTACTATAGTCATATAAGACTTTCAGGCTTAACTTTATGCTTTCCAAAGCTTGCAACTATGGATATTTGATAAGGTTGCAATGTTGCTAATTTCGTAGAGCTGATATTTATTTTACAAACAATGGATTGACCCGGAACGGGTCATATGTTTATAGTAAATATGACCTCATGCCCCTCACGACCCCGAAGTGGGTCGAATAACATTTTGAATTTAAGTTTGCTTTTGAGTGGAATGCATAGGGGTTTTGGAAAGATATTGGTGCGGAGTTGGAAACTTCGCACAGCTCAAGGCACAACACAAATCTCTAAAAATTTGGTTTTATTTTGGGGAAACTAAAGGATAAGCCTAAAATATAAATACCTTAATCGCTACGCTAATTTGCCCGCCCTTGATGAGGCAATTTTTGAAGCCAAGAGCCCTAAACCAATCGTCGTCACAAAAACAATCAGCATGGTGACAAGACTAAATTTTACGGGATAAGGCAGTGAAGGGGTTATATAAAACAGCTCAAATTGAAGTTGTAAAGCTATGACAATACCTCCAATAATAATTCCAATAATAGTTCCCACAACAGTGGTTAAGACACCTTGATAAAAGAAAATTTGATTGATCTGCGATTTACTGGCGCCTAAATGCGACAGGGTTTTGATGTTTTCCTTTTTATCTAAAATGGCCATAATCACCGCACCAATCAAATTAAATAAGGCGATAACAACTACTAAAGTACTGATGAGATAAACCATCAGGTTTTCTGTATTCAGCATTTTGTAAAGCTCATCATTGAGTTGTAGTCTGGTTTTAACCTCAACATTTTGGTCAAAAAGTAAATTGATTTGCTCTTGAACTTTAGAAATATTAGCATCATCATTGAGGGCAATTTCAATTCCAGAATACTCATGGTCTTGGTAATCGAGTAATTCTCTGGCAAGAGCTAACTGACTAAAGACATAGGTATTATTATACTCTTCAGTTATACCAAATATACCTCTAACCATAGTTGGGGTTTTCCTAAACGCATTCTGCGGATTTGTAATCTGCCCTTTCCCTGGTTTTGGTACAATAAAATCGAGATATGAAGATTGGTCTAAGACCCCAATAGATAAACGTCTGCTTAGCCCATTACCAACAACTACCTGATTGGGGAAGTTGGAATTTAACCATTGGCCCAGGAACACAGAAGATTTTATAGTGTTGACGTTATTGAAATTAGAATCAACAGCTTTTAAAACCGCCGGAATATTTTTGTCTTTAAAACTAAGCAGGGTTTTTTCCTCTATGACTTTTGAAACTTCTGATACACCAACTATTCTATATATAGACTTTATATCATCATCATTAACAATGAGTCTTTTACTTTTTACAGGCAGCACCTTTAAGTCAGGGTCGTATTTGTTGGCAAAACTTAAGCTGAACTCTTTTAAGCCGCCAAAAGCTGATAAGACTACAAACAAGGCCAGTGAAGTTCCTAAGATGCCCAACAAAGCCAGATAGCTAATAATGTTGATGGCATTGTTTCTGCTTTTACTCACAAAATACCGCTTGGCGATGTAAAATGAAAAATTCAATTCTATTTGCGTTTACCTAATAAATCCGGGTTTTTGATGGGGTCGTTTTTTCCTTTAAAAGCTTCTTCAACATCATTGAGATAACTTACGGTGTCGTCATGAAAGAATTTTAATTCCGGTACACGTCTCAGTTGGTTTTTGGTGCGCATGGCCAATTGGTGTTTTATGGCGTTGGAAATCTCCTTAATCTCCTTTAAAACAGGCATGGTTTTATCTTCGGGAAAGATGCTAAGATAAGCTTTAGCTTCAAGCATATCCGGTGTGACTTTGACTTTAGTCACACTAATAATCAAGTTTTTTTGACCGGCAGTCCTCAGATTCTCCTGAATAATTTCAGCTAAATCCTTTTGTATGATCTGACTGATTTTTTGTTGTCTTTGCGTTTCCATATTTGCAAAATTACGGTTTTTTAAGTAATGCATTGGTATACTACCTGTAAACTTCGGAATTAGAAAATTTCTGATCAGGCCAAAACTTTGTGGAGAATTACAAACTCGAAAACAACTAAGCGGTTTAAGAGTTTAATGTCATGATCTATCTGCTTAAGTCAATAAAGCAAATTGAGGATTAAATTTTTCAATCCCTCAACTTTTTTGCTTGACCCAAAATTACTTGGTGTTAGAAATGGGCTGAAATGAAAAGATTCTGTCGGTACTGAAACAAGTTCAGCACAGGAGGGTTAGCCTGACCGGCAAGGCAGGTTCAGCTAACAAATTTCAGTGCGCTCTGCTTCTGAAAACTGAGCTTGATAGAACGAGCTGAAATGTAGGGATCCCGACATGAGTCGGGATTAGTTCAGCTAACAAATTTCAGTGCGCTGCGCTTCTGAAATTTGAGCTTCACTAATACCCAAAGTACCAATTAAACAGGTCTGCGCGAAAGCCGAAATTGATCCAGGTGGTGGTGTTATCGAAATTTCTTTCGTTTTGAACGTCAATACTAAAGTCGCGATGAATTAAGTTCATGTATAATTTTAGATTAGCTGCGGGATTCACTAAATAACCGACTTCTAATTCTGCAAAGGTGGAATTGGCTTTATTGCCCTGCCCGATTTCTACGCCTGTTTCACTATAAATATTGTTTTCTGTGCCAAATAAATTAGACCCGTAAAAGGGAATGTTATCCGCATTAGGTTCAAAACCTCTTAAACCGTAAATAAACTTAGCGTGCCCATACCAGCGGTCTTTTCTATACCGAGCAATAGCTATGGCTTCTCTAAAGTTTGTGCCCCAAAGATGCGCCAAAGATTGCCCAACATGCGCGTAATTGGTCACCTGCTGAAAATGTGAATAGGTATAAGGCCGAACTTGATTGTATTCCAGCTGAAAGTCTAAATCTTTTACCTTAAACGCATCAAAAAACTTTACGCCGAGTTGAAGCCCAAACTTATTTTTAAAACTTTTATCGCCTCCAAACACATCATCAACCGAAAGTTCATCTATGAGTAACTGTCCGTAGGAATAGATCTTGTCTGTCCATTTGTATTTATAGTTTAAGCCTACCATGACTTTTCCGGCATCGGTTCCTGTTGAAAATTCTACCATTTGATAAAACAACAAAGGGTTCAAATAACTGATATCAAAACCGCGTTCGGCTTCATTATTCCATATGGCAGCTTCAAATAAACCGATGTTTAAACGTCTATTGACATTCCAACTCAGGTGATGCAATGCTATAAACTTGGTAGAATAGGCACCGCCTTCGGTTAAAAAATTGGTGTTCCTGGCCTGCATGTAGATGTTGGTGTACTTGATTTTCCAAAATTTGGCATCCACCTTAACGTATGGCGTCGGACTGGCATTATCACTTAAAAATAGCGACCTGTAGCCATCACCGATAAAATTTCTGTAATTTCCCACTTGCAGATTAAAGTTGTCATTAAACCTGTAATTGATATAGCCTTCCGTAACCGGATAGTCAAACCCATTGTCACCAAAACTTTTAGCCACACCCCGCCCGGGTACAACTGCAGGATACCCATCTGCCGGATTTCTGGAACGGGCCAGCCGATTAAAGTAGTCAGCAAATCTTCCCTGACTCTCGAATATTGCACCGTAGTAGGTCAGCTTTTTGCCTATACCACCTTGTACGTAACCAATTCTGGTGTTATTGTAGGTATCGAGATCGTTGCTCGTATCCCGACCTAATTGTAAATCCACACCAAAATCTACGGCAAACCAGTAATTATCACCACTTACAGTGGCCAAATGTTCATCCAGTAATTTTCTGCTGAACCATGATTTTTTGTTGAAAGCCAGTTTTTCATTTTCGATTTTAAAGTCGTAGTAAGGTTTGACATCCTGATAAGTAAAAGGCTTTTGAGCCGTATGTGCATTTGTACCTATAAGGTTAATTTCCCTATCAAAGCGATTGTAAATTTCATGAGATAGGGGAATACTTACAAAGCTGGAATACATGTCGCCGTTGTAAGCCTTTACATCAGCTTCTATCTCATCAAATTCAGTTTTTGCTTCAATTAGCTTTTCAGGCAATGGAAGTTGTTGTTCTCGAGGTTTGTTGCTATGGCTTTGAACAGTAAAGGACGAAATATCTTTCACCGGATATTTTAGATTCATGCTAAATTGACTGAAAGTAGGATTAGCATAGGCTTGGGATGGCTTTATTTGAGGTAAATTATCAAAAGCTGACTTAAATTTATCCTTAATTTCAGCATGATTTGCTTCTACAAAAATCAAATTAAATACCCCATTCTCATCAACTTCAAAGATCAGGTTTACTTCTTCTGAGGTATAAATTAAATCATCAGCTGACTGCTGTTTTAATTCTTCTTTAAGTCTAATAAGTAAAGTTGATTCAAAGCAACTTTTCTGGTTTTTAGAATTTTGAACATTTAAACATTCTTCAAAAGTTGGATAGGTTTGGTCTTGTGCTAAAATTGAAAATACACTTGCCAACAGAAATAAGGTGAAATAAAATATTTTCATTTCTTTATAAACTTATAAGACTTTCAAAAATAAACATTTTAAATAGAAAAAAACCTGAGTGAAGTCACTCAGGTTTTTTCTATCGTATTAATATTAATAATTTTCCTAATCTTGAATAACAAAGTTTATAGGTAGACCATATAGCACACCTACTTTTTGTCCACGTTGTTCTCCAGGCTTCATTTTTGGAAGCGCTTTTATCACCTTTATAGCTTCCTGCTCTAGCCTGGGGTGTGGGCCTCTGGCGCGAACATTAACAACATCTCCGTTTTTATCGATTTTAAACTGTACACTTACACGGTTTCTGCCCGAAAGCCCTAATTCTGAGCCTAAACCGGTGTCGAATTTCTTATTGACATATTTGTTTATTTTCTCACTCATACATTTTTTCTTGTCTTTGGCATTTTCACACCCGGGGAAGATGGGAACTTTTTGTATAAGTTCAAAAGGAACATCTCCAATTTCTTCTTCTACCTCTTCTACTTCTTCAACTTCTACAATTTCCATTTCTGTAGTTTCGGTAGACTCAATCACTTCTTCTTCAACTTCAGAATCATCTTCTACAACTTCAATGACTTCCGGAGCTGGTGGTGGTGGAGGTGC
>CAYMXD010000009.1:5924-16577 GCA_964394095.1 uncultured Mesohalobacter sp.
TCGGTTCTCGGCACATCTTCTTCATCAAGCATATCTAGATCTACTACACCAACATCAATGTCATCTCTGTCGTAGGTTTTCCATTCTATGGCTCTCCAGGAAATGAGAAGCATAAGCGCTAAACCTATTTGAAAAAATAATAGACTTTTGTTTCTTAAGTCTTTATCTGGATTTTTCTTAGTTTCCATAATTAGTTTTTTTGAGTTTACTAAATTATATTTATTTTTCTAAAAATCAAATAATTTCAAGGATTAAATAATTTTTGGTATAATTTAAAAGTTAAAATTCCAAAAATAACTCCCGTAAAATTCGCTAATGCATCCCACCAATCAAAGGTACGATAATCAGTTAGCATTAATTGTAAGTGTTCAATTATGATGCCAAATATAGAAATCAAAAGTATTGTAACGAAAATAATTCTACTATTTAAAGTTTTTAATTTCAATTTTACAAAATAAACCCATAAAAAAGACAATAATGCATAGCAAAGTAAATGATAAAGTTTATCACTTGATTCTAATTTTACAATTTCTACCTTATTCAAGTTAGCTAAGGACAAAACTAAAATTAAAATGCTGTAAAGAATTGCTATAAGAAGCAAAATTTTAGCCTTCAACGTGTGTTTTATAGTCATCTACTGAGAGTAAACTTGAAACTTGATCTGGGTCATTAAGTTTAATCTTAATGATCCAACCTTCATCATAAGGTTTTTCGTTTACTAATTCTGGTTGATCTTCCAGATTTTCATTGAATTCAATGATTTCTCCAGAGACTGGCATAAATAAATCAGAAACTGTTTTTACAGCTTCCACGGTTCCAAAAACCTCTTCTATATCCAGCTCATCGTCCAAAGTTTCAACTTCAACGTAAACAATATCACCTAGTTCGCTTTGTGCAAAATCTGAGATGCCTACTGTTGCAATGTCACCATCTACCTTAACCCATTCGTGGTCTTTTGTGTATTTTAAATCTTTTGGTAATTTCATGTTATCGTATTTATTGTTTCATATAATTAATTTCCAAAGTTATAAGTTAATCTTATACCCGTTCTAATTGTGGTTTGAGGAAAAATAGTTGAAATGGCATTTTCTGAGAATGTATGATCGTAGAAAAATGCTGCCGTCAGGTTCCTCGTCAAACCGTAGTCTGCTGTAAAGTTGATAGTCCAAATATCTTGTCCTGCTGTAGTTCTGTTATTCACTACATCTAAGCTTCTTATAATTGTTTCATTTCGTCGTAAAGACAAATCGGCTTTGATGTTCAAATCACTCGACAGTACTCTTCTGTTGCCCTGAAATTTTGTAGTGATTCTTAAATCCCTTATTCTGTATCCAAGCCCTAATCTATATTCGTCACCAAGCATTTCTGTAAGTAAGTTATTGTTAAAACTTAACGACAGAACTCTATCTCTTCTAATTTCTGCTAATATACTCACAGAATTCTTCATTTCAAAATCAACTTTGATTAAGGGTGAAAATTGTTCGGATAAATTGATGTTTCCTATAAATAAACGATTGATAAAATTTCCGTTTTGGTCTCTGTTGAATTGGCCGAAAGGATCCACACGATCGTATTCCAAATTATTCTGAAATTGATTAATGGTATAGTTTGACGTATAACCGTGTTCTATTGAAAATCTAGTAAAATTTTCTTTAAACCAATTTAGACGCATAAGTCCAGTGTATTTCATATTCCAGTTGGGAATAGGTGTGTCTCTAAAAGCTCCTAAGCTTACAGAATTTGCATCTTCTCCAGTGTAAGCTGCTAAGAATGCAGGCAGAAGAACAGCCTGATTGGTTTTGCCAAAACCTGCCGGATACCCATCTTCGTCTAAATTTTCCGGATTATCAGGATTTATACCAGCTTGGCTGGCTAATCTTCTTGCAATGGTTAATCTGTTTTCTCTAAATTGCTCGAATGTAGGTGAATTTTCTGAAGTTGAGGTTTCGAATGCAGTTCTTATAAGACTTGTTGATATATTGAAATTACCAAAAAGATTTGGCGTTAAGGATTGGTATTGCAGAGATTCTGGGTCAACTCTAAAGTTTTCTGTATAGGTATCCATATACATTCTATTAGCGAGTAAATCTATCGTAAGACCTGGTAATAATTTTAAGCCGGCCTGTATGTCCAGCTGTTCAGAAAGGTTTCGGGTGTATTGTTCATTAAAATCCTGAAATAGGGTTAGCCAACCTTTACGCGCAGCGATTTCTCTTACGTCTCCCTGTCCTCCAAAAACAAATCCGGCAGTAGGTTTTAGTGTCCCTGTAAACCCAATAGAGTTAATATAACCCGGTAAGAAAATACCTCTGCTTTCTGAATAATTAAACTGCACATTGTCAAGGACTCTAAGCAAGCTTATTCCCGTGTTGAGCATTTTACTTCCAAAACTTAAATCATCGTCCTCCTGAGCTTGGGGCTGTACCTGCTGGTTTTGATTATTTTGCTGACTTCCTCGACGTCGTCTTGCGGTTTGATTATTGACAGCCTGGGCTGAGTTTCCTTGTCCTTTCTTTTTTAGGCCAATATAATCGTAAAATGTACCCATGCTTAGGCTTCCATTAATTTGGTGTTGCGAGGAATTTTGAATAGAATTTCCCAAATCTGGAATATCTTCTAAATTTCTCAGAATTTCTGAGCCTTTCTGCCATAAAAAATCTCCTGTATACGAATATTGCGCGTTTATAAATTTAAGGAAAGGCACTTTATCAAATGGTAAATCATAATTTACCTGCAATGTTTGAAAATGTCTATTGGCAAAGCCGACATCAAAAAAGTCTGTCCAAACCCCAACTGTATTATCTTGTACGTTATTTTCATCAATAAAATTTCTTACGATTCGGTTTTGTGAGGAGTTAAAATTGAAATTTAAAGATTCTGTGAGTTGGTAGTCTATGGCAAACTGCCAGTCATAAAAATAATTACGCTGAAACAGCTTTGGTAAGCCCAAACTTCCCGGAGGAAGATTAAACTCCCTAAATTGCAGTTCACTATATTGTCTGTTTATCGTTGAGCTTGCTGAAATATTTGTGGGTAATGCATTAAAATTAAAATCTTTAATAAGGTCAAAATAAGGACTCTTTAGAAGCTCAACATCTTTAAGAGGTTCTACTTTAACATCAGGAAAACCATAGTTATAAGTAGCGTTAACATCCACATTCTGGTCTTTGGATTGTTTAATCTCAAAATCTCTATGATTGACTTGATTGTAGGTGCCTGAAAATGTAAAGTTTTCAATATCGTAGGGCATGGGTGTTTTTTCGGTATTGGTTCTTTCTTTCCTAAGTCCTATGATGCTAACACTTTCGCGTCTGGTGTAGTCTTCTGCTCTTTCCCTTAACTCATCTTCTGTATCCTGATCTTGAGCATTATCAAGTAAAGTTTCCAGTTCTATATCTGGTAATACAGGATCAAATTGCGGTGTAATAAGGGTTTCTCCTCTACTGTAAGAAAAAGGTATTTTAACACCCCAATCCTGGGGGAGAAGTTGACCAACATTTATTCCCGTTGTGACGTCATACTCTTGGACATCTTCTCTGCTCCTTTGGTTAGGCCCTTCTTGTATAGCTCCCCAACCCACAGTACTTCGTCTTCCTGTAGCAGTAATGGTTGCAAAATCTGCAATATTAGCATCCAGATTGACCAAACCAGCCCAACCACCTTCATTTTGAAGACCAGATAGACGTAACTCATTAAACCATACCTGTCCTGATATATTTTGCTGGGTTTGGTTCTTCACTCCCAGCATCAACACTCTAATATCACCAAAATTAGGATTTCCCTTAATACCTATTCTGAGTTCATCGGTTTGATCGGTTCCGGAAACGGGATCTAAATTTGTATTAAAGAAATTTAAGTCAAGATTACTAAAAGCATCGTTGCCAATAACGAGGGATTTTATTTCTTGAAGTAAATCTAAAGGTAAGTCTAAGTCGTTTTCCAGTGGCCATACCGCACGAGGGGTTAAGTCTCCAGTCTCACTCACCTTCAAGGGGACTTCTATCTGATAATAATTATTGGTAAAATCCAGCCCCATTCTTATGAAAGCCACCATCTGATTATCCTGTAGCTGGACTTCCGGTGGTGGAGATGCCTGCGCATGAAGAAACATTTGTAAATTTTCGTATTGTCGCATATCAACGCGGAAGTTTTTAAACACGCCTCTGGAATCCTGAGGCTCAAGGTTCTTAACCAGTAGTGCCAGAGACTGCTCGTCTTCTCTTATACTTTGATTGTTATTTACTAATTGTTCTCTTACTACACCAGGTGGAGAAACGTATTGGGTTGTGACTTCTTCACTCACAGATTGAGCACTAAAGGAAGTCGCCCCGTTGGTTTCAGGATCTGAGCCGTTTGGTAAAATAGGGCGTTTATAAGTTAAATAATCTCCTCTTACTAAGTCTAAAGACCCTAACCTAAGATAAATAGGCTGTTGAAAATCTGTAAGATACATTCTCATAAACCTCACTGATCTTAAGTCTGCAATTCCACCAACAGCAAATTCCTGACTAGTATTGAGTGGTACCCTAAATTGCACCCAGCGAACAGGGAGTTGTTCCCCGTTGGCAAGTGTTGTAGTCGTTTCCCTTACATCTGTAATGTAATCTTGATCTATACCTGCCTGATTACTGGTATTGTTATTTACACTCATGTTAGGAAATACAGGAACCTTATATTCAAAATAACTGTCTATGGTATTCATAGTATTATCCCTGTTGATATCCTCCACATCTGGAAATGCAGAATTGCCTCGGTTGGTTTCTGTCACTTCTGTAATATTATTGCCCTGACTCCCATTAAAATTCGTGTAGCGTTCAACGATAGATCCCTCCCTGTTCAGGAAATAAACATAATCATCGTTAGAGGGGTCGTCAAAATTGGCAAAGTTGGGAAATTTTTCAGCTTCCTGAGCATTATCTAATCCATCAAACCCGACGTCTTGATTGGTTCTGGCTTCACCTTGAGTATCAAAGGCATAAACTAAGGACTGTTCAGATGGAATTTTAGAAAATTCGGTATTAAGCGTATTAGCTTCCCCTCCATCTTCCGGTAGACCGTTTTCATATTGTTTTCTACCGTCTTTTAAAATGTCTTCGGTAATACTTCCGAGATTAAGCACCAATTGGCCACCGGTATTCCCTGCGTTTTCCTGATATATAAAAGGGTCCATCACCCAGAATTCAATAAACTGTACATTGGCTCTTTCAAAGTCTGTAGTTTCTAGCCCTCTCATGATTCCACCAAAGTTTTGTTCCGGGTTTGGCAACGAGTTGTCTTGTCCTGTATTAGGATTGTAATTGAACATCCCACGCTGGGTAGGGTCGTAATTTAAGTCTAATGAAAAAATAGTCTGAATTTGTCCCGTCACAATATCGGTGTTGGGGAATAATTCATTAATGAGTATTCTACGAGTTTTGTAGTCCGATAGATCATTATCTGAAATTGATGCTGGACGCTGTGAGCTGTAAAAGATTGGGTCTATAGAATACCAGTTCAATTTTGCTCTGTAATCGTTTATACTTAAATCGTTGTTTGAATTAAAATTCCCATTTACATCATTTGGTCCTCTTAAGCCAACAGGAACACTGGCCAGTTCCCAAGGGTCTGGATTAAGTAAAGATATTGAAGTCTGCGAACCTTCAAAATCATCTACATATGAAGTTGTTTCACCATCAAAATTATCTGATTTTGGAGAGTTTGGACTTAAAAAAGCAAATTCACCTCTAAGGGATAAGTTTGAAACCACATCAGTATCTATGTTTGGAAGTTTGTTGGCCAAACGGGTTAAAAAAGGAACTTCCGTATTGTAATTAAAATTGATGCCGTAAATGGTATTGTTAATCGGCTCTTGATTAAAATCTGCTTTCTGTGTTAAAGGCCTTTCATTCAAATTAAGAAAGGTAGCACCAATCAAAAGTTTATCGTTAAATTGATGTTGTACATCTATACCTGTAAAGCGCTTGGTCTGTCTGCCAAAAAGGGCATTGTTTTCTGTAGAGACCTGTATTGGAGTATTGGAGGCCAAAAGTGCATCATCCAAAATCTGAACTCTACCCAATTCATAATCAACTACATAATCTACACCTTCCTGCAGTGTTCTACCGCCGGCCGTTACTGTTACAGAACCTCTTGGGACATTAAATGCGCCTAGAGGAATGCCATCCTGACCAGATGATTTATACCGCCCAACAAGTTGAAACTTGTTTTTTTCTGCTTCATTTTGAATGGCTTGAACCTTTGTTGTGGTATATAAAGACCTAAACACATAAAATTCTTGATTATCGTTATAAGTAGAAGGGTCATTATAATCTTCTGGCCCTGTATTTGGTGTATTATCTAGTTTATTGAATAAAAATTCACCAAAGGGTTCAACCTTAGTGAATTTTATGATTCCATTTTCTGTATCTATGGTAATTCCCGGAACGAAATCGAAAAATCCATCACCACTACTTATGGGGTCTTGATTGGCATTCAGCTGGTCTAATTCAAATACATTCAAGAGGTTTGTCTCTTCTACATCTTCGGGTAAGGGTACACTACTTTCCGGGGCTGGATTTATAAAGTTTAAAGGCTGAGGATCTGTAAATAATATATTCATTTTAAAGCCATCCTGTTCTAGTCTTGAGCCGTCCAAATTATAGAAATTTTTCATCATTAAATCCCAAATAGGCTCGCTGACGTTGGTCACAGGGCTTTTAAGCATCTTTACAACCAAGGATTGGTTTTCTGAAATTTGCTGATTTTCCTGATTAGGGTCTGTACCCGGCTGTGAAGAATCTACGCCATCATTGGCAAATTCGCCAACCTGGTAAACTTTTCCATTTGAAGTGTACTGAAATGCAACCCCTAATATTTCATCATTAGACAAACGCTGGTTTAAGGTGATGTATCCTAGATCTCGATTTAGAGTATATTCATTGGGCTGAAGCTCTCTGGCATTTTCTAATATACCGTAATCCCTGCCTTCTTCAACAAAACCAGAGGCGATTCCAAAACCTTGTTGAACTGTGGCAATATCTCTTATTTGTGGGGTTAAAACTGTATTGGATCCCGAATTGATACCAAATGGATTGAAATCGTTATTGGGGTTATCCGGAAAATTTCCTGGATTATTTAGAAAGTTTGGTATTGGTGGCGGGGAAGGGTTACCGTTATTATCTAAGAAAAAACCTATTTTATCTGGTTCAGATTCACCTAAATCCTGAATGGTAACAATATTTCTTGCTGATTCAATGGTCTGTGGGTTGTTTGTTCTGTTAGTAACCCAAACCTGAACCCGTTGTATTTGCACTCTTGAATTGATAAAAGGATAATTTTCAAGCGCTTTATCATATTCATCTCTAAAAAACTGGGCCAGGAAGAAGTGTCGGTTTTCGTCGTAATCTAAAATAAATTTATCGTACTCTCGAACTGTTCCTCCACCCTCAACAGCTACATTTTGGCGTTCCGAATTCAATTCTGAAAACACACTGGTAATAGTTGTTTTTCCAAATTTTAATTTAGTTTTTATTCCAAATAAGCTTTGTGAGCCTTGAATTAAAGACGAATTAAGCGGCATGTTTACATTACCAACCTGAATGTCTTGCAAAATGGTGTCTTCATTTAGGTCTGCTGTTGGATCGAATTGAAGCTTGATTTGATTTTGAAAATCGAAGGTCGATTGTGTATCAAATTGGGCGTCTACAGTTAGCCTAGTTCCTACCTGAGCATTTAAACTTAACCTTATTGCCTGATTGAAATCAAAAGATAAATTACTTTGGTTTCTTGGTGATAACACCGGATTGTCTTGTTTAGAATATAAGACTCCCAAATCTATACCTACGGTACCTTGTGGGTTTACCACGACCTGATCTCCTCCAAATATTGTTCTAAAAAGATTGTTTCTCACGTAAAAAATAGGTAGCAAATTATCCTGAGCCTCCTCATCTGTTCCTTTTACCGCATCAGATTTTTGCTTAAAATAGGCCATCATTTGCTCCCTGAGAACCAATTCCTGATATTCTTCCCTGGTAAGAACCAAAGGATATGTTGTATTAATATCTCCTATTTTTTCAGTATAAATATATCGGTCTAAGATTGGATCATACTTATATTTAGACTGAATACTCTGTGGATTGGGCATTTCAATATTCCCAAAATCATAGCCCGTCTTGGTAGAATCTGCTACGGTTTCATCTTGGGCAAATGCTGTACCTGCAAGTATCAATGCGGTAACAAGAAATACTTGCTTATTTCTGGTAAGTAATGTTAAAACCTTGTGTAAATTCAACTTATCTATAAGTTTTTAAGAGCTGTTTTTATAATCTCTTCAATGCTGGCTTCAGGATTATTTTTTAATATTTTTTGTACAGATTTTTCTGCCTGTTTTTTGGTGTATCCTAAAGTCACTAATGCAGATAACGCCTCATTTTTATTCGTATTGTTTTGCAGAGGTAAAACTTCGTTGCTTTGCTCGATTTTACTGATTTTATCTTTTAAATCTACAATCACCCTCTGAGCTGTTTTTAAGCCTATACCTTTTACCGTTTTTATAGTTTCAACATCTGCATTTGCTATGGCATCAATCACCTCTTTAGGAGAGAGTGATGAAAACATCATTCTAGCAGTCGAAGCACCTATTCCCGAAACGCTTATTAACTTGGTAAAAACTTCACGTTCTGCCTTTTCCATAAAACCATAAAGCACCTGAGCATCTTCACGAACCTGAAGGTAAGTGTAAATTTTAATAGACTCATCCTGTGGGAGTTGGCCGTAAGTGTACAACGAAATATTAACCTCGTAGCCTACACCCTGACAGTCTACAACAATTTGAGTTGGTGACTTTTCAGCTAATTTACCTTTTAGATAATTTATCATAAATAATCGTTAAAGGCCTCAAAAGTAATAAAATAATCGGAAGTAATAGATGACTGAGCAGTATTAAAACAAACGGATTTGAAAGTTAAAACCTATAATTTTTAAGAACAAGGTCATAACATGAATAATTTTAAAATAACAATGATTAAACTTTTATGCTTAAATTTGAAAACAAATTAAAAATCATGAAAATATTAAGAACAGTACTAATTATATTCACTTTCGCATTACTTGCCTGTGATGAAGATGACAGCTCATCTGAAATTAATTTTGATCAAACCATCACAACAACTTTAAATGTTGATATCACAGAGGACTCCAATGGACAGCCTGTAAACTTTTCAGAAGTTGAAACTGTAGATTTTACAACTATTCAACAAATACAGGATAATATTGATGATATACAAAACGCCACAATAGATGCTCTGTCTTTTGAAGTAGATAATTTTATAGGAGCTACTAATACAAATGTAAGCAGTGCTTCAATCAGTTTTGACGGCACAGTTATTCAGGTTTCAGACATCAATTTAGAACAGGCTGATAACAACAACACCATTTTCCCTATAGATGATCCTTCTGCCTTAAGCGCTATTGAAAACGCCTTACAAAATAACACTCAGGCTACTGTAACACTACAAGGAACAATTGATTCTGCCCCGGCAAGTTTTGATGTTATCATTTATCTTGATGTTACTGTAACAGTTTCAGGTGATTAACTCAAAAAGTGGAATGTTTTAGTTTTTCAACATTTTAAACGTACTTGATAAACTTTCACTAAAAATCTTTAAAAAATACACGCCTGTATTTAAAAATTCTACATTAATAAAATCACTTACACTATCAAAGTTTTTAATCAATTGCCCCGTTATATTATAAATTTCTGCCCTGTCGATTTTAATTTGGTTGTGATTATCAAACCATAGTTTATCTTTGATTGGATTAGGGTAAATTTTAATTTTAGAGAACACATCAAAATCTATAGTTGATAAGGTACAAGTTGAAGAAAACTCATAATCTCTCCAAACATATCCATTTTGATCAGGCACGGGGGTGATGATAGTCCAGGTATTGTAAGGGTATTGATTAGACAAAGCGGCTTGTGCGTTGATTATATTGATGCAAACCGTATAAGTGGTAGGCGGGTCCCAGTATTCATGAGATAAGTCTATGGTAAGATTTTCATAGTTAGAGTTTGGGTTATCTAAATTTATAGAATGAATTGTAGTACTTGTTATTAAACTGATATACTCAAGATTGTCAAGATTACTAAAATCTAAATAAGGAATAACTGTAGTAGGACCACAATCAGCACATGAGTCATCAGCTCTAAATTCTCTAAGATTAAAATTTGAATTAAAAACATCTGATTGATTTTCAGAAAGCTGAATATCCAGGTTTGAAATATTAAGAATTTCGAGCGAAGTAAAATATTCGATACCGCTAAAGTCAGTTATTGTGCCTCCGGCATACATCAACGAATCGTACAAATTTGAAAAGTCTAATTCAACTATATTTTCAATATCGGAGGTCAAAACCTGCCCATTAATAAACCCATCGCTGTCAATATTCAAATCAATCAGGGCTAGCTCAAAGTTTTGGTCGGGAATGGCTGTGGTTTGAGCTATTGAAGTTTTTAAATACAACAGCAAAGAGAATAGAATGAAGAGTTTAGTAATTTTCATTTCATAATAATTCTGGTTAAGATGTAAATTAAATTTTTTAAAATAGTTTTAAATATACATAATAATACACAAATATCCGATAGAATGGAGAAAAGACCGCTACGCTGTAAGAGAC
>CAYMXD010000010.1:0-15843 GCA_964394095.1 uncultured Mesohalobacter sp.
AAAAATAATCCTATTTGTTTTTTCTTATTACTCATTCTCTAAATAATCTTTAACTAATTGATGAGCATCTTCCAAAGCTTTATTTAAATCATTGTTAATCAAGATATGATCAAATTGCGGTGCTGTGGCCATTTCTATAGAGGCTTTGGCAACTCTCATGTTTATGCGTTCATCAGATTCCGTTTTTCGTTTTTTTAATCTGATTTTTAACTCATCTACACTTGGCGGTTTAACAAATACTGATAGGGTTTTATCGGGATAGGTTTTCTTTATTCTTAATCCTCCAACGACATCAATATCGAATATGACATTTTTACCTTCGTTCCAAATTCGCTGCACTTCAGATTTTAAGGTTCCGTAAAAGTTGTCTCTGTAAACTTCTTCCCATTCGAGAAAATCACCCTTTTTTATGTGCTGTTTAAATTCTTTCAGAGACTTAAAATAATAGTCCTTACCATCTTTTTCATGATCTCTGGGCGGCCTTGATGTTGCAGAAACTGAAAATTCAAGATTTAAATCGGTTTGCTCAAGCAGATGTCTTACAATCGTGGTTTTACCTGAGCCTGAAGGTGCTGAAAACACAATGAGTTTGCCTGTTTTGTTTTTGGTCATCTTAGAGAATATTGAGTAATTGCTCTTTTATTTTTTCGAGTTGGTCTTTCATTTCGACAACTAAATTCTGCATTTCAGCATAATTGGCTTTGCTTCCAATAGTGTTAATTTCCCGACCCATTTCCTGAGATATGAAATTGAGTTTTTTGCCGTTAGACTCTTTAGAAGTTAAAGTTTCTCTGAAATAATTAATATGACTTTTCAGTCTTGATTTTTCTTCTGAGATATCATATTTTTCAATATAATATATAAGCTCCTGCTCGAAACGATTTTGATCGTAATCTACTTTTAATTCTGATATAGCAGTTTTTATCCTGGCTCTTAACCTGTCTATTCTTTCTCCATCTATGTCTTCAATGGTCTTGAGGTTTGTAGCTATTTGATTGACATTATTCTCAAATTCATCCATCAAATGTTTGCCTTCTTGTTTCCTGAATTCCAATACCTGATTTACAGCAGATTTAATCCCTTCTTCAATTTGTGAATTTTCATCTTCTGTAGATTCGTCTTCTTTAGAAATTAAAGCGTCTGGCAGAGTCATTGCGATTTCTAGCAATTTGGCATTGTCCATTCCCTCACGTAGTGGTAAAATATTCTGCATATCACTCACATAAGATTTGATAAGATTCTGGTTTAGATTAACTGAACTACTGCTTTCGCTGTTTTGTACATTGATCATTACATCAACTTTACCGCGTCTTAAAGATTTTGCCATCAATTTTCGCCAGGATAATTCATTCTTTTTATATGTTGAAGGCATTCTAAAATTTACGTCAAGGTTTTTACTATTGAGCGTACGGATTTCAATTATAACTCTTTTGTTTTTAAGTTCGGTAGTTGCTTTACCAAAACCCGTCATAGATTGTATCATAAATACGTTTTTGTTGCAATATTAGTGAAATGATGTGAGATTAATGGGGGATATACTCAGGTTGGTTTAATTGATGATGTTTCTACTATTGGCAGAACCTACCCCAATGAGTTTGTCGTATCTGCCGCCAACATCTCTGTAATAGACCAAAATTTCGTATTGGTTTTCTGTGATGTCATAGCTTCCGCTTATAAAATGATCGTTAAAATCTCCTTCAGGAGATAAGTAGACATACTTGTAATTGTAAAAGCCCTGCTTTAGCAAAATGCTGGTTTCGTAAAGACCGGTGTTGTTGTTGTAAATAAGATGAGTATCATCTGTTAAGCTATAGTTATTGAATCTGCCGTAAACATGCAACTCGCCGCCTTTTAAATCTTTATCACACCTTAGACCAAAGTGAATATAAGCATATTCAGATTCTCTGTCTACATCTGGCCCCTGAACAGTATTAACCCTAAAACTTCCATTAATATCAGGATTAAAAACATATTCTCTACCATCTCTAACTCTGTCAACATGAAGATAAGTTTCATATAATTCATTCAATTCTACTCTTTGAATGTTCATTGTTGAGACTCGTATATCTCTATTATCGTAAAATAAATATTCGTTACCGCCCCAAAATGAAGTCTTATTAGGATAATTGAAAACCAGTTCATTACCAGAGACAAATTGTGGTTTTACATCGTATATAGCAGATTTAAAATCATTATTCTGAACGACAACTGTATTCACATTTTGTTCAGGATTGATGAAGAAAAATCCGTCTTTTCCAACCCTATATTCTATCAATTGCTTTTGACCTATTAATTTTAAATCTCGAGATCTTCTTACTTGAGCTCTAACGTTTACCTGATTTTCAAAAACCATAAACTTTCTTGAAAAAACAAGTTGTTTATTTTCGTTGAATATTTTTAACATGTAATTGCCTGTAACCTTTAGTCTTCTCGTATTTTTATTTGGAATATTTAATTCGTAGTGTGTATAAGGTTGTAATGTTGTTAATGAATTTTTAAAATCAAAAATCCTAATATTATCAAAACCTTCAATATATTCATTTTTAGCCAGCTTTGATGGTGTCCAGTCATAATTATAATGCTCTATGGTGTAATAAAAGTCAGCAACTTGAGCACTGATGTCATCAAATGTTAATTTTATTTTATCATTTAAGCGTATTATTGGAGTGCCTGTTAAATCCTGTGGACCAGTAAATTGGACTGTCTTGATGTATTCAGGAGGTAAAATCTCGTACTCTTGAGAGTAAAATTTATGATTTATAAATAAAATGATAAAAAAAATAAGAATTCTCATAATTAGCTAATTGATTTACAAAAATATCATAATTATTAAACTAGCTCAAATTTACTTGTTTAGAACGATTATAAATAACCTAATATCAACAATTGTTTAAGTACAATATGATCTTTAAATTATTAAATTTGCCATTCGAAAAAACCAGCAAAAAATCATATGGCTATTGATATTAAAGTAAAACGAGGTCTAAAATTGCGACTCAAAGGCGAGGCTGAAAAGAAAAAAACACCAGCTCGCAAGTCACAAACATATGCAATTATTCCAGATAACTTTCACAGTTTAATCCCAAAAATGCTCATCAAGAAAGAGGGAACAAAGGTAAAAGCCGGAGAACCTTTATTTTTTTCAAAATATAATGAAGAAACAAAAGTAGTATCACCAGTTAGTGGTAAGCTTAAAGAAATATAAAGAGGAGCTAGACGAAGAATTTTAAGAATAATTATCGAAGCCGATGATGAAATGCAATATGTAGAGCATGATGTTGTAAAACCGCTTGAAGCAGATGCTGAAAAGTTGAAAGCCCATATTTTTGAATCCGGTTGTGGAATATTTTTCAAACAAAGGCCATATGACATTCCTGTTAGCGCAAAAGATACGCCAAAAGCAATTCATGTTTCTGCCTTCAATACCACTCCAATAGGTGCTGACTTTGAATTTATTTTGGAAGGCAAAGAAAAACACTTTCAAAACGGGATAAATGCATTAACAAGATTAACCGATGGGAAAGTTTACTTAGGCGTTGACAAAAAATCTAAAAGTTTTTTACACGATATTGAAAACGTTGAATTATTACGTGTATCTGGTCCACACCCTGCTGGTAACTTGGGTGTTCAAATCCAAAAAACCAATCCTATTAATAAGGGAGAAAAAGTTTGGACGATCAGGCCGGAAGATGTTGCTATTTTAGGAGAATTATTATCAACTGGAAAATTTAATGCACAAAGAACTATTGCCGTATGTGGTTCTGATGCTGTAGATAGAGAATATTTTACAACACTTATTGGTGCTGAAATAAATTCGATAATAGAAGAGGTTGATACTAATAAAACACGTATAATATCGGGCGATGTATTTACAGGAGATAAATCCTTAAACGGTGATCATATTAATTTTTTCAATAACGAAATAACATTGATACCTGAGGGTAATCAATACAGAATGTTTGGTTGGTTACCTTTTAAAGATAACCACATCCCTTCATTCTCCAACACCTCATTATCGAGATTGTCCTCCAAAAAGAAATTTGAAGTCAACACAAGTTTAAATGGAGAGGAGCGTGCACTTGTTGTAACCGGAGAAATGGAAAAGGTTATGCCTATGGATATTCTTCCTATGCAACTCCTTAAAGCATGCATGACCGGTGATATAGATAAGATGGAAAACCTGGGAATATATGAAGTTATTCCGGAAGATTTTGCCTGTGCAGAATATGTAAACACTTCAAAAATTGAAGCACAGGAAGTTATTAGACAAGGTTTAGATATAATGATAACAGAAGTAGGTTAATTAAAAATTTGCAATGAATTGGATTAGAAAAAAGATTGACAAAGTAAAAGAGCCTTTTCAGGAAGGTGAAAAACTTGAAAAATTTGCACCGGCTATAAATGCATTAGATACATTTTTGTTTGTGCCAAAAGATACTACCAAGAAAGGGTCTCATATTCGTGATGCGGTTGACCTAAAGAGAACTATGATAACCGTAGTAATAGCCTTAATTCCAGCCTTGATATTTGGTATTTGGAATGCAGGTTATCAGCATTATACACAACTTTCTCAGGAATTTACATTCATGGATGCTTTCATTCATGGGGCGTATAAAATTGTCCCTATGATAATTGTATCTTATGCAGTAGGGCTGGGAATAGAATTTGCATTTGCGGTCAAAAGAGGACATGAAGTAAATGAAGGTTACCTGGTTACAGGCTTGTTGATACCAATGATTATGCCTGTTGATATTCCATTATGGATGGTGGCATTATCTGTGGCCTTTGCCGTTTTAATTGGTAAAGAAGCCTTTGGAGGTACAGGAATGAATATTTTAAATCCTGCCCTAACTGCAAGAGCCTTCGCATTTTTTGCCTACCCAACTTATATGTCAGGAGACAAAGTATGGGTGAGTGAAGCTACAGAAATGAGTAGTATTTCGGGAGAAACAATACTCGGAAGTTTAGCAGCTGGAAAAGAAGTTGCTTACGAAAGTGCAAGTATGTTCTCTGGATTAATACCTGGTTCTATTTCTGAAACGTCGACCCTAATGATTCTAATAGGCGCTCTTATATTAATAGCTACAAAGGTAGGAAGTTGGCGAATTATACTGAGTGGTTTTATTGGTGCTGCAGTAATGGGGTTAATTTTTAACGCTTTAGGAAGCTCTGTATTTACAACCAACTCTCTTATGAATTTTCCTTGGTATAACCATTTAATTGTTGGAGGTATCGCTTTTGGTGTGGTATTTATGGCAACAGATCCGGTAAGTGCTGCTCAAACATTAAAAGGGAAATGGATCTATGGGTTCTTAATAGGATTTTTTGGTATTATGATTAGGATTTTTAATCCAGCTTACCCTGAAGGAATTATGTTGGCTATTCTCCTTCTGAATGTATTTGCGCCAACAATAGACCATTACGTTATTCAAGGTAATATTAAAAAGAGACAAAAAAGACTTAAAGTTAAAACTGCATAATTATGGATAAGAATAGTAATGCTTATACTTTCATTTTTTCAATAGGTATGGTATTTGTTGTAGCGATTGTATTATCGTTTTTAGCAACAAGTCTAAAACCTATGCAAAGCAAAAATGTAAAGCAGGAGAAAATGCAAAATATACTGAGCACTTTTGTAGGTGATAGTATTGAAGTGGATGGTCAGATGAAATTATTAACTCGTCAATTAGCCTCTGAAAAATTTGATGTGTACATCAAAAATCAATACGCCCTTAATAATAAAGGTGAAAATGTTGAAGATGCAAGTGCATTCGACATCAATTTGGCTAGTGAAATTAAAAAGCCTGAAGAGGAACAAATATTTCCGTTATATGAAGCTGAATATAAAGGCACAAATTTTTATGTTATTCCATTAAGAGGTTCCGGTTTATGGGATGCTATTTGGGGTTATCTGGCTTTGAAAGAAGACCTTAATACTATTGAAGGTGTGATTTTTGATCACAAAGGTGAGACTGCCGGACTTGGTGCAGAAATTACAACAGATTGGTTTCAAGAAAGATTTAAAAACGAAAAAATTTACAACGACGAAGACAAAATTGTTGGGGTAGAAGTCAAGAAAGGTTATACAGGAGGTAACGATAAAGATGATAACAAAGTGAATGCTATTTCCGGTGCAACAATTACCGGGGATGGAGTGACGAACATGATGGAAGAAAGACTTAAACGATATAAGCCTTTTTTCCAAAAGTTAAAAAATACTAAACTCGCAATACGTTAATTATGAGTAAAAACAAACAAAATAAAAAATCTAAAAACGAAAAGAAGAAAGATGAAATGATTCTTTTTCTGTCTAAATCTGAAGAGAAAAAGAGTTTTTTATCTAAAGAAAACAGGAAGCTCTTATCCGACCCTTTAGACGATAATAACCCCATTACAGTTCAGGTTCTTGGTATTTGTTCTGCATTGGCTATTACAGTGCAACTTAAGCCTGCGATTGTAATGACAGTAGCCGTAATATTTGTAATGGCAATGGGTAATGTGGTCGTATCTTTAATGAGAAACCTGATTCCAAACCGTATTAGAATTATTGTACAGCTCGTTGTAGTGGCGTCTTTAGTCATTATAGTTGACCAAGTTTTGAAAGCATTTTTATACGATGTTAGTA
This sequence comes from uncultured Mesohalobacter sp., assembly GCA_964394095.1. Taxonomy (GTDB): domain Bacteria; phylum Bacteroidota; class Bacteroidia; order Flavobacteriales; family Flavobacteriaceae; genus Psychroflexus. Next base: position 6,626 of record CAYMXD010000010.1, read on the forward strand.
AGCAACTTTCAATATTTATTGGACTAATTATTACCAATTGTATTATCATGGGACGCCTGGAAGCATTCGCACTGGGTAACAAACCATGGCGATCTTTTCTAGATGGCGTTGGTAATGCTGCAGGTTATGGTGTTATACTCATTATCGTAGCTTTCTTTAGAGAATTATTTGGTTCCGGTAAACTTTTAGGTTATGAAATTTTAGGTCATAAAGGTTTAACTCTAGCTGATTCTACTGGACTATATGCCCTAGGTTACGAAAATAACGGTTTCTTTTTATTATCACCAATGGCACTTATTGTTGTTGGTCTAGTGATATGGTATCAAAGAGCTAGAAACCGAAAATTAATAGAAGAAAACTAACCCATTATATACTTTAAATCGTATGGATTTATTAAACTTATTTGTCAAAAGCATTTTTATAGAAAATATGATATTCGCCTATTTTTTGGGGATGTGTTCATATTTGGCGGTGTCTAAAACCGTTAAAACAGCTGTTGGACTTGGAGCTGCAGTTATATTTGTACTTGTAATTACTGTACCCATAAACTGGATATTAGATAACTATTTATTACAGGCCGGTGCATTAAGCTGGCTTGGACCTCAATATGCCAGTATAGACTTAAGCTTTTTAAGTTATATTATGTTTATAGCGGTTATTGCGTCGATGGTTCAGTTAGTAGAAATGATTGTTGAAAAGTTTTCACCAGCATTATATGGTTCATTAGGTATTTTCCTCCCTTTGATTGCTGTAAATTGTTCTATTCTTGGTGGAGCTCTATTTATGCAGCAAAAAGATTTTTCAGGAATAGAAGGTGCAATAGTTTATGGAGCAGGAAGTGGTGTAGGATGGTTTTTAGCCATTCTCGCAATTGCAGCTATTAGAGAAAAAATAGCTTATTCTAATGTACCTGCACCCTTAAAAGGACTTGGTATTACTTTTATTATCACCGGTTTAATGGCTATTGGTTTTATGAGTTTTATGGGGATAAAATTAGAAGGAAATGAAGACAAAGAGGCTAAAGAAGCTGCCTCTGTAGAAGAAATTCAAAGCAGTGAAGACGATTCAAAAACTGCTAAAATTTCTTCAATCACAAATTAATCTTTTAAAAAGTTTGACATGGATGTTATAATTGCAAGTATTATCGTTTTTTTAGTATTGATATTGCTATTGGTCGTTGTATTACTGACAGCTAAAGCAAAACTATCTCCTTCCGGACCTGTTACAATAAATGTAAACGGTGAGAAAGATATGGAAGTTGGGTCGGGGTCTACACTATTGTCTACCCTAGGTGATAATAAATTATTTTTACCATCCGCTTGTGGCGGAGGTGGTACTTGTGTGCAATGCAAATGCATCGTAAAAGATGGTGGAGGTGCTATTTTACCTACGGAAGAACCTCACTTTACTAAAAAAGAAATTGCTCAAGGTTGGAGACTTGGTTGTCAGGTCAAAGTTAAGCAGGATATGGAGATTGAGATACCTGAAGAAATTTTTGGTATTAAAAAATGGGATGCTACGGTAGTTTCAAATTACAATGTTGCATCATTTATTAAGGAATTTATTATTGAGATTCCTCAAGATATGGATTATAAGGCTGGTGGCTACATTCAAATAGAAGTGCCTCCTTGCGAAGTGAAGTTTGAAGATATGGACATCACTGCGCATCCTGAAGAACACCCTGACCAACCTGATAAATTTCAAAAAGAGTGGGATAATTTTAAACTATGGCCACTTGTTATGAAAAATACTGAAACCGTAGAGAGAGCTTACTCTATGGCTTCCTATCCAGCTGAAGGACGCAGAATTATGCTTAACGTTCGTATTGCTACACCACCATTTGATAGAGATAAAGGTGATTGGATGGATGTAAATCCTGGAGTAGCTTCGTCTTACATCTTCAATCTTAAGAAAGACGATAAGTGCGTAATTTCAGGACCTTATGGCGAATTTTTCATCAACGAAAGTGAGGCAGAAATGCTCTATGTTGGTGGTGGTGCCGGAATGGCACCCATGCGCTCCCACTTGTATCACTTATTCAGAACACTTAAAACAGGAAGAAAAGTTACTTATTGGTACGGTGGCCGTTCCAAACGTGAGTTGTTCTACATAGACCATTTCAGAGCCTTGGAAAGAGATTTTCCTAATTTTAAATTTTATATGGCATTATCTGAACCCTTAGAAGAAGACAATTGGAAAGTAAAAGATAGTCTTGACGGAGAAGGTGATGGTTTCGTAGGATTTATTCACCAATGTGTAATAGACCATTATTTAAGCAAACACGAAGAACCTGAAGAAATTGAATTGTATTTCTGCGGGCCACCGCTTATGAACCAAGCTGTACAGAAAATGGGAGAAGATTATGGTATCCCGGACGAAAACATCAGATTTGATGATTTTGGTGGATAAATCTTAAATGATTTAACAGCCCGAGTCAAAAGCTCGGGTTTTTTTATATATTATAGTATGAGTATCTTAAGTAAACAGGAATTACACAATCTGGCAATGAATATTGTAGGAAAAGATCTAGAAAATCAAGGCTATGAATTTTTGGCTGTTAACAGTAAATTCAAGAAAGACCCTCAGTTTGTTGCATTGAAATCTAAAAAATTACACTTTGTGATTGTAAGAGCTGTGAGCTACCCCGATAATCCGGGAGTATACGATGAGGTTTTAATGACAAAAATGAAAAACCATGCCGATAAATTTAATGCAAAGACTTATTTTGCAGGTGTAGGATTGGCTAACCAATCCGATTACGAAAAGCCCGTAAATAAAATAGACGATTACATCGTAAATTATAAGGGTTTGGTTAAGATAGAATAATACATATTATGAATTTTAGATATTATTTTCTTTTACTATCAGTTTTAATCCTGTCCGCTTCATGTGAGAATGAAATCATGTTCAAGGTAGACGGTAATGCTTTAGGTACAACCTATAATATTAATTATTACGCTCAGGATAAACGAAATTTTAAACCAAAATTCGATTCTATTTTCGACGCCTTAAACGGTTCTATTAGCACTTATCATAAAGATTCATACATCTCAAAATTTAATAGTGGTCAGGAGATTGAACCTGATAACCACTTTAAAACAGTATTTAATTCTTCCAGAGAAATTTATAATAAAACCAATGGATATTTTGACCCTAGTGTGGGTATTTTAGTAAATGCCTACGGTTTTGGACCTGAAGATTATGAAAAGAACATGTCTAAAGAAACCGTGGATTCGCTTATGAATTATGTGGGATTCAAAAATTTTAAATTATATAATTCTAAACTCACCACAGATTTAGAACACTATTATCTCGATTTTAATGCAAATGGCAAAGGTTACGCTGTAGATGTAATATCAGATTTTTTAAAAGAAAATGGTATAACCAATTTCTTTGTAGAAATAGGAGGGGAAATATCAGCTTCAGGCTATGATTTGTCAAAAGACCAACCTTGGACTTTTGGAATTGAAAAACCTGAAGAAGATAATAATGAAAGAGATTTGTCCTATGCCATTATACTTAACGAAAAAGCCTTAGCGACATCTGGAAATTACAGGAAATTTAGAACAGACGAAACAACCGGTTTAAAGTTTGTGCATACTATAAACCCTTTAACGGGGATGGCGGAAAAGTCAAATGTCTTGAGCGCATCAGTCGTTTCAGATAATTGTATGACCGCAGATGCTTATGCTACGGCTTTTATGGCCATGGGTTTAGACAAGGCGAAATCTGTAATCAAAAAAGAGAATATTAGTGCTTTACTTATTTATGCTGACACTGATAATAAAATTAAATCTTATATCACCGAAGACTTAGAAGATATTATTACTGAATTTTAGCTAATATTTCATTTATAAGTGAATTTAATATTCTTTTATATTATTTTAGACAAAAATTCATTTTAGAATGCATAAAATTAATTCTCATATATTTTTTTTGCTATTTTCTGTCTTCAGCATTTTGTGTCTAAATGCACAGGATTTAGACATACCAAAAGATACGTCAGTAACAACTTCTCACGAAGTAAAAATCAATAGTCAAAATTTTAAATATACAGCTGAAACCGGTATGCAGACCTATCACGACAATGACGGGAAAGCCAAAGCATCACTTTACTATACGTACTATAAACGTTCAGGAATCAAAAATAGAGAACACAGACCATTGGTGTTTTCGTATAATGGCGGGCCGGGATCTGCTTCGGTATGGATGCATTTAGCCTACACTGGACCAAGAGTCCTCAAGATAAGTGATGAAGGATTTCCTGTTCAACCTTATGGCGTTAAAGCCAATCCACATAGTATTTTAGATATTGCAGATATCGTTTACATCAATCCTGTAAATACAGGCTATTCTAGGCCTATAAAAGATAAAGAGGGGAAATTTAGCAAGAAAGAATTCTTTGGAGTTCAATCAGATATTACATATTTAGCCCAATGGATGAATACTTTTGTCTCAAAACATAACAGGTGGCTGTCTCCTAAATATTTGATTGGAGAAAGTTACGGGACAATAAGAGTTTCCGGTTTGGCAGATGAACTTCAAAATAACCAATGGATGTATGTCAACGGTGTAATTTTGGTCTCACCAACAGAACTGGGTAGCTTTAGAGATGGTATTCTGGGAGTAGCAAACAGATTGCCTTACTTTACCGCTGCTGCTTGGTATCATGAAAAACTCCCACAAGAATTGCAACAACTATCACTGCAAGAGGCCTTAAAAAAATCTGAAACTTTTACTGAAAATGAATTGATTCCGCTGCTTTATAAAGGAGGGTTTAAAAGTGAAACCTCATTAAATAAAGCTGCTGAAATGATGTCTTACTACTCCGGTATAGACAAAGATATTCTTATCGAACATAACCTGGATTTTGGTTACAACAACTTTTGGAAGATGCTATTGAAGGATGAAGGTTATACAATAGGACGTTTAGATTCCAGATATCTTGGTATAGATAAACAATTAGCAGGAAGTAGTCCTGATTATAACGCAGAATTGACAGCCTGGTTACAGGCCTTTACGCCAGCAATTAACCATTATATTAAAAATGAATTAAATTTTGATGTACCTTTGAAATATAATATGTTTGGTCCGGTAAGGCCATGGGATAGAACACAGAATAATAAGACTGGTGAAAGATTAAGACAGGCTATGGCTCAAAACCCTTCAATGAAAGTTATGATTCAGTCCGGTTATTACGATGGTGCAACAACTTATTACAATGCAAAATACACCATGTGGCATATAGACCCGAGCGGGAGAATGAAAGATAGATTTTTATTTAAAGCCTATGAGAGCGGACACATGATGTATTTGAGAAGCGAAGACTTAAAAAAAGCTAATGAAGACCTTAGGAGTTTTATCTTAAATAGTCTTCCGGAAAAAGGAAAACCCATAAAATACAGCAGAGACTAAGAATTAACATAGATGGTAGATTACTCCTCAAAACTTTTAGAAAATGCCGTAGAAGAAATGTCGCGATTTCCGGGAATTGGTAAACGTTCTGCTTTGCGTTTGATTTTGCATTTACTCAATCAGCCTGAGGAGCAGACTGTAGATTTAGCTAAAGCTTTGGTGAAACTACGGACAGAAATTTAGTTTTGTAAAAGTTGCCATAATATCAGTGATACAAATCTTTGTGAAATCTGCCAAAGTACAAAACGGCAAACAGACCTCATTTGTGTAGTTGAAGATATTAGAGATGTGATGGCCATTGAAAATACCCAGCAATACAAAGGGCTTTACCATGTTTTGGGAGGGAAAATAAGTCCTATGGATGGTGTAGGCCCTCAAAATCTCAATATAAAAACCCTCGTAGATAAGGTAAAAGACAACCAAGTGAATGAGATTATCTTCGCACTAAGCTCAACCATGGAAGGCGATACAACCAACTTCTATATTTATAAACAAATACAAGATTACGACATAAAAACCTCAAGCATAGCAAGGGGTATTTCTGTTGGGGATGAACTTGAATTTGCAGATCAAATTACATTGGGCAGAAGTATCTTAAATAGACAGCCTTTTGAACAATCTTTAAAACAGTAGAGTTTGAAAGTTTCAATTGTCATAATCAGCTATAGAGTTCCCTACCATCTTATATTGTGCTTAAACAGCCTTAAGCTTGCACTAAAAAACATCAATTCAGAAATTATTGTTGTTGATAATGCTTCCGGTGATGATACCGCTAAATTAATTTCGAAATATCATCCCGAAGTGGTCTTTATTCAAAATAAACTGAATGAAGGATTCTCTAAAGCTAACAATAAAGCAATAAAACAGGCCAGAGGTAAATTCATTTGTTTAGTCAATCCTGATACCATAATTTCAGAAACTTTAATATCTAATGCAATACAGAAGCATGAAAGTTTAAACAAAGCAGGCATTCTAGGAGTAAGACTTATTGATGGAACTGGAAGTTTTCTGCCTGAAAGTAAAATCAATATTTTAACCTTAAAGGTGGCAGCTTTAAAACTTTTGGGCTTTTCAACGTCTTATTATAACAATACTTTAGATGAAAATGACGAAGGCAAGACTGCAACCCTTGTGGGGGCTTTTATGTGTTTTAGAAAACAAGATTACCAAAGACTGGAAGGTTTGGATGAGCGATACTTTATGTATGGAGAGGACATAGATTTGAGTTATCAGTTTATCAAAGCAGGATTTCAAAATTACTACTTAGGCTCAGAAAAAATGATTCATTTTAAAGGTGAAAGTACACTTAGAGATGAGCTCTATTTTAAGCGCTTCTTTGATTCTGTAAAATTCTTTTTTAGAAAGCACTATACCAACTCAAAGTTAATGATAAGCATTATTTCTGTTTTTTTCTACGTCGCAAAGTATTTGAAAAAAACAGATATGGCTAAAAAAGAAAGGACCAAAATTGATTTTAATTCAGTTTACCTTTTTAGTGATAATTCGGGTTTAGCTCAAAATTTAGCATCTCTTTTCAGTCAGAAAATTAAACTGTTGAACCCTAATGAAAGTTATGAAATCAATTTTGAAAAAGATTTAATCATTTTTGATACTTCTGTGTTTTCATTTCAGGAAATGATCAACTTTATGATTGAGCATAGAAACGAAGAAAATTTATACAGGTTTACTATTCCACAGCCTAATGTATTGATAGGTAGTGACAGTAGCACTTCTCAGGCTAGGCTGAAGTTTCTTTGAGTTAAGAACTCATAAGACTCCCCATAAAAAGCATTCTGGGTTTTCTATAAGATTATTTGATCATCATACCCTACACAGCTTTTCTCTTTTTGATGGTTATAGTTATAACGGCATGGCATGAACTCAATGATGTTTTTACATATATTCTGCTAAAAAGGGCAAGCAAAAAAATGTGGGATTAAAGTCAGTTGATAAGGTTTTTAAAACAAGATTGTTCCTAAGATAAATCGAATTATTTAGCATTCACAATGTAATGCCGGAATATTGACAATAACTTCTTTTCTTTTATATTTCAATATTTAGAAATATTTAAAACAAAGCATCTTTATTTTTATTAATTTTGCAAAAGATTATTTAATAACGACTTTTTTTTATCAATATGGCAAGAGTAGAACTTAAACTTCCAAAAATGGGTGAAAGTGTAGCCGAGGCAACACTTACAAATTGGCTACTAGATGTAGGCGATACCGTAGAAGCTGACGAACCTGTTTTAGAAATCGCTACGGACAAAGTAGATTCTGAAGTTCCCAGCGAAGTTGATGGTAAACTTGTCGAAAAACGATTCGAAGTCGATGATGTCATTAAAGTGGGTGAAGTCATAGCCATCATAGAAACTGAAGGAGAATCCGAAGAAAATTCCCTTCAAGATGAGCAATCAGAAGATATTGAAGACGAATCAGCCTTAGAAGCAGCTAAAGAAGCAGAAGCACTAATGAGTAAAGCTGAGCAAGCTGTTAAAACACCAACTGAAGACCTTTCTCAATCAGATAGATTCTACTCTCCCCTGGTTAAAAATATTGCTAAAACGGAGGGTGTTTCCTTCGACGAATTAGAAAGTTTAGATGGCACAGGTAAAGATGGCAGAGTGACTAAAGACGATATTCTAAATTACGTTGAGGACAGAAAAACGCAGAAGAAACAGACACCTGCGAGTGTAAAAGCACCAAAGGAAACAGCTCCTGCATCTCAAGCTGCGCCGGAGGTTCAAACTCCTGTAAACATTAATGCTGAAGACGAAGTTATTGAAATGAGCCGAATGGGTAAGCTTATTTCTAAACACATGATTCATAGTACGCAGACTTCTGCACATGTGCAATCATTTATTGAAGTAGATGTAACCAATGTTTGGAATTGGAGAAACAAACACAAAAATGCTTTCCAAGAACGCGAAGGCGAAAAATTGACCTTTACACCAATATTTATGGAAGCCGTGGCTAAAACCATAAAAGACTTCCCGATGATCAATATAGCGGTGGATGGCGAGAGAATTATTAAGAAAAAACACATCAATCTTGGAATGGCTGCAGCCTTGCCTGACGGCAACCTCATTGTTCCCGTAATTCACGATGCCGACCAGTTGAATTTGTTAGGCATGGCCAAAAAGGTGAATGATTTAGCCAAGCGTGCGAGACATAATAAACTTAAACCAGATGAACCTCAGGGTGGTACTTACACTGTAACCAATGTAGGCACATTTGGCAGCATTATGGGAACGCCAATTATTAATCAGCCGCAGGTTGGGATTTTAGCCCTTGGTGCCATCAGAAAAGTACCGGCTGTCATAGAAACACCTGAAGGCGACTTTATCGGCATTAGACACAAGATGTTCTTATCTCATAGTTATGACCATAGAGTTGTGAATGGCGCCCTTGGCGGACAGTTTGTACAGCGCGTTGCAGAATACTTGCAGAACTTTGATGTAGACAGGACGGTTTAAAATTTAAAAAACCTCCAGAAATCAGCATTGAACTTATAACATTAGACAGCGCGGAATTTTAGCCAAGTTGCGCAGACGTTTAGTCCGTGTATATTATTTAGTGTTTCTATTCACCTTCTTTTATTTTAAATCCGTGCCACTATGTCCATTTTTATTTCTGCATGATGTGAACTTATAAAATTCATTAAGATAATCGCCAATTCATTATCTGATAACACAAAAAACTACCTCAATAAAGGTGGCTCATCACTTTATAATCTCGGACTGCAAGTTCGAGCTATCGGTTTTAGAGCATAGTGTTTATTTTATAAAAATCTCTTTTTCAAAA
>CAYMXD010000010.1:15853-16131 GCA_964394095.1 uncultured Mesohalobacter sp.
ATATGTGATTTAATATATAATTCTAAAAAGATGGTAGAAATATTTAAAAGTAATATTTTAATTCTATTGTTTACAACGTCTATAATTTCTTATTTGTTAGAGAAAATAATTAAAATTAAATATTTTAAGAATGTTCGTGATTTCTTAATAGGTAGTATTATAAAGATAATATTGTTTTCTATTTTATATATTTTATTTTTTAAATCTTGAATCTAATAACCATTCTATAAAAACAAAAAAAACAAGTGGTACGCATAATATAACAGGTATATACAGTA
>CAYMXD010000011.1:0-15599 GCA_964394095.1 uncultured Mesohalobacter sp.
ATAAATGGATCATCAAAAGATGATATTATTAAAGTAGAGTAGGGGTCAGCAACTTTGACCAGTTCAGGAGAATTTGTTAAAGGTGTATTGTCGCCAACCCAATATTGGTAAGTTTCAATTTGACCTGGCGTTAACCCATCAATTTGAATCCACCATCTGTTTGCGGAGTTATCGCGATTCATGGCATCGCTTTGTAATGGCTGATAGTTGTTAAAACTTCCGGCCACATAGACATAATCTTTACCCGGAGCATATAAAACTAAAATAGCAGTATTATCATCAATGTAATTGATGCCATCAACTAAACCTGATGGCATACTAGCGTTGTTGGGTGTTGTGGAAGTAATAACACTAAAGTTTACAGATTGAGTTGAATTACTATTAGGTTCGGTTGCTTGCAGCTCAAAATAGGTGTTATCAGTAATGCTATAATCTAGAGAGTAAGATGTCCCATTTTGTGTGTCTACGGAAGAGCCGTTAGCAAATAATTCGAAATCGGCTGTTAAACTTGTGGTTGCAGATATTGTTACATCATTCCCCTGAGTCACAATAGTTGTACCTTGAAGAGAGCTATCTAGAAACAATTGAAAACTTCCTACAGGTATAATGAAATCTAGGCAGCCATTGTCTTTGTATTCCTGAGTGCCATCTTCATTTCTAAAGACCATTCCCAGTTGTGTTACATCATTTACTTGCTGTGGTGTAAGGTTAAAATATGTGGATGGAGTAATACTAATGGTGTATAAACCACCTCCAATTGAAACCATTTCACCAACACCATCATCCTGTCCCCAGTTTCCTACAACATCAAAACCGAATGCGTTACTGTCATCACCTGCACCGGCATGCATATAAACTGAGCCGGGGTTATTAAATCCATTACAATCTGTTTCTGTACTATTGGTGTTTACGGTGATTGTAATCTGTTCATCAACTTCAAAAGTACTTGGAGAAATTGATATTTGAGCCTTGGAGCTTATAAACAATAGCATAAGACCAAGAAAAAGTAGTGTTTTTTTCATTTTAACGAGTTTAAAAAAAGGGCATTGATGTCAATGCCCTTTCAATTAAAGGTTATCTAATTCTTTATTCTATTCCTCACCCAAAGGAATAAATACGTAGGTTCCATCAATATCGTTGAACCAAACATCATAAATTCCGGCAGCTACAGGTATATTTGGTCCATCAAATGAGCCGTAACCCGTTAGTGCAGTGTTAGATCCCCAATTGGTGCTCCAATCGTCTTCTGCTCTAAACTTAGATTCTCCGTCAAATAATTCAAGGCCATTAATGTACCATAAGTGAGGGTCAAAAGAAGATTGGGTTAAGTCTATATCCTGATCCCAGCCATCATCGCCACCTGTAGTAGCAGAGCCAATGATACCTATTGTACCATATGTTGGAGAAGCGCTATCATCAAAAGACACTATATCAAAAGAAGCATTATCAATATCTACAGTAATTGTATAGTATCCTTCAGCACCCGGCACATTAAATACATCAGGATCTGCACCTAAGTCATCAGAACTAGCAAGAGCGCCTTCACTAAGTCCCCATTGGGGTTGCCATTGCCCTCTATTCTCTAGTAATTTAAAAGCAGCAGGGTCACCACCAAATTTACCTGTAAAAGTGTAAAAATTTGGATTTTCAGGGTCTCTAACAATTGGTGGATTATTGTTATTGTTATCCCATCCCGGCATTGTGGCATCACCAACTAAGAATAAATCTCTTAGTGCAACTTCACCACCACCATCAGATTGTACAAGTCTTACAAATACAACTTGAACTTCAGAAAATGTTTCCGGAGAGTTTTCTGCTTCATTTGCACCGATGTCTGCTTTTACTCTAAAGTATAATTCACCGGCGTCATTATCTGTGTTAGGCTCTAACCCTAAATTGTTGGAAGCAAGGTTCCATAACTGTTCAATAGTTAAAGATGCTTGATTCTCAGAAGTTGAAGTAACAACTTCCGGGCTTTCAAATGATCCATCAGCGGAATATTCTATATCGTAGTTGACATTAGTCTGTACACCAAAGTCTGGAGATTCCCATGTAAAACGTTCTGCAACGTTTGTAAAAGACTCAACGGTGAGTATATATTCTCCTAAAAGACTGTTAGTAATAACAATAGATTGAACAGATTCGGGTGTCTGAAATCTGAAGTTATCATCATCTGTACATGATTTTAGGCCAAAAATACCTAAACATACAATTGTTAATATTAAAATTTTATTTTTCATAATTTTCATTTATTAAATTAATAGCCTGTGTTTTGATTTAAATTTGGGTTTACAATAATACTTTCACTTGGTATTGGATACAAGTTTCTATAATCTGAAATAGGAATCCCATTAAAAGAATTACCTTTTAATGACCATAAATACGAAGCAGTTGTAAAGAGTCCAAAACGTCTTAAGTCTTGTCTTCTGTGAGATTCCCAATATAATTCTCTGGCTCTTTCATCGATGATAAAATCCAAAGTCAGGTCGCTTGATGTGATATTCCAGGTTGTACTGCCTTGATGAGCTCTTGTTCTCAAAGCATTAATATATTCTAAGGCCTGTGTTTCAGAGCCGCCGCCACCTCTTAGGTGTGCTTCGGCGTACATTAGGTAAGCATCAGCCAATCTAAACATAGGGAAATCAACACTTGAGAATTCAAGATTGTCATCGAAAGTCCCATCAGAACGCACATCAGTATATTTAAACATTACAAAGCCTTGTTCGGGGTTTGCTACATCATTTATTGCTGGATTTCTTTCATCTTTTATAATGGTATTTCTTACATCATTGTCAAACTCATCTCCTTCAAATTTTTCAGCAAAAGATTCAGTGATTCTTATGGCACCACCCCAGCCAGTTGAAGCAACGCCAAGTTCAGTACCATTTTCTTCTAGACTTCCTACAGCGCCATTGGTCATCACTGTTGTTGGGCCATAAGCTTGGGCTTCAAAGGAATCTGTAGGAATAGGGAAAATGATTTCATTTTGAGCCCCATTGCTGTCGTTGTCTGCTCTAAACAAATTATCATATTCATCATCTAATACGTATCCGTCATCTATAACCTGCTGTGAGTACTCTAAAGCATCAGCATACCTCTGCTGTCCTGTGTAAACCTCAGCATTTAAATACAATTTTGCCAAAAGCATCCAAGCCGCACCTTTATCGGCTCTGGCATATTCATTGGTTAAAGGGTCTTTTAAATTGGCTATAATATCAAGAAGTTCAGATTCTATGTAATTGAATAAATCAATTCCAAGGATTTCATCACTTCTAAAGGCTCCAATTTCCTGCTCTTCGGTGACAAAGGGCGCTTTTCCAAAAAAATCTAACATGTGATAATAGGATAATGCTCTTAGGAATCGGGCTTCTGCTCTAAAATTTGTTTCAATTTCTTCACGCTCTGCTCCTGTAATTCCTCTGCTGTCTAGCAAAGCCGGTGTAGATTGTCTTAAAAACTCATTAGCGTAGGCAACACTACCCATAATTCTTCCAAAAGCGCCTCTTATGATTACATTTGCAGGTGTCCAGGTAGTACGTTGTATTTCAGCTATACCAGGGTCATTTTCGTAACTCCAAACTGCCTCGTCTGTTGAAAAGGTCTGTAGGTTCATCAATGCTCTGCCATACTGACTAGTACCGGCATCGAGCCCACCTATACTGGAGCTGCCAGGCCCCTGAGGACTAGTTAGGTTTAAATTTCCATAAACACCCGCCAAAAGCTGTTTATAAGTGCCTTCTTCATTAAAAAAGTCTTCAATAGTAGAAGCATCGTCATCTAATGGAACGGTGTTTAAATCATCTTCACAGCTGCTGAAAGAAATCAACAAAACTCCAAAAAATAGTGTGTTTAAAAATTTTAAATAGTTCATATTCAATTTTTGATTTAAAATAGTGATTTTATTTAATTTAACTATCATAACAATTCTTAAAAGTTAAGGTTAACACCAAATAAGAATGTTCTCGCTCTGGGATAAATTGTGTTGTCAATCCCACCCGTTACTTCAGGATCAAGTCCTGAATAGTCTGTGACTAAAAATGGGTTTTGTACCCCAAAAGATAATCTCATGCTCATATCTGTATTATCATAATCATCAAAGGTGTATCCTAATTGCATGTTATCTACTCTTAAAAATGACGCATTTTCAATAAAATAATCAGATAACTGTACATTTTCGGTATTGTTAAAATTGGTTTCCAACACATTTCTTGGTAAGTTCTGAAGGGTATTGCCTAAAAATAATGCTCTGTATTGGGCATTAGATGAATTAAAATTATTGTAAACATAACCGCCTAAATTTACCCTCATGTTGAAACTAAAATCAAATTTCTTATAATTCATAGTGGATTGAAGTCCCATTGTAACGTTGTGAAGCGGATCTCTGTAATAATACCTGTCGTCATCATTTATAATATTATCACCGTTTAAGTCAGCATAAGCGCCCTCGATTGGACTGCCGTTGTCATCATAAATTTGGTTATATACAAAAAATGTATTTGGAGACAAACCTTCGCTATGTCTTTGGATAAATCCACCTGTACCACCGGCAATTCCACCGGTATTGATATCTGTACCATTCACTAATTGGTCTATTTCTTGCTCAATAAAAGTGACGTTGTAATTGAGGTTCCAGTCAAATTTATCTTTATCGCCAACCGCATCAAAAATCTGTGCGTTAATGCCAATTTCAAGACCTTTAGTATTTAGCGTTCCGGCATTCTGCGTAATGATGTTGGTGAAGTTAGATCCTTCAGGTACAGGACCATCTACCAATAAATTTTCAGTATCTCTGGTATAGGCATCAATAGAGCCTGTAATTCTATCATTAAATAAGCCATAATCTAAACCAATATTGATGGTTTTAGCAGTTTCCCAGGTTAAATTTGGATTTGAAGCGACAGGAAAAGCAGCCGGTACAGCGTTACCGCCAATAATTACAAAGGCGTTTGGTTGAGAGGTATCGATAGATTGTGTACCTATAAGCCTGTTCCCAATTTCCTGCTGACCGGTTTCTCCATAACTTGTTCTGAGCTTTAAGTTTGAAATCACATCTGAATCTTTTAGAAAATTCTCATCCGAAATATTCCAGGAGAATGCAGCAGATTGGAATGTTCCCCATTTATTATCTTCAGCAAACCTGGAAGACCCATCTCGTCTAATTGAATAAGAGAAAATATATTTATCTTTTATGGTTACAAAAGCTCTACCTATATAACCTATAAGTACCAAGTCCGGAGCAGTAAATATATCTGGATCTTCTATAGGATCATAATCAACTCTTCTTGTATCTGTTGTGGTAAATGATGAGTTTTCAAATTTTTGGTAAGAATAACCGATTGTACTTCTAAAGGAAATATCTTCTGTAATGTCCTTATTGTACTTAAAATAGGCATCAAATAAGGTGTTTCTTGAGTCTGTAGTGAATTTTGAATAACTACCAAGGTAGTTGAATACAGCATCTTCCTGAACAAAGTTACCTCCTACACTATTTCTGGAAAGTTCGTTGGTTCCACTACCGCTGGATTCATCTAAACCAAGGTTGACAACCACTCTGGCATCGGGTAAAAAGTGAAGTCTGTAGTCTAAGTTTAAATTACCAAACCAACGACTGGTATTGGTATTATTCTGTCTTTGGAGTAATGCCGCCACCGGGTTCTGAAGTGCTAATTGGTTTCTATTGGTTAAGTCGGAATATTCAAAAAAACCACCAAACGGAGAATCAGGATCTCTTACAGGCTGTGTAGGGTCAAATCTTATAGCTGAACCTTCTACTTCGTTTGCAAACCTATTGCTTTCCCTAGAAAAATTGGCGTTTAAATTAATTCTAAGATGGTCTTTAAAAAATGAAGGATTTAAAGCTAAGGAAGCTGAATTTCTAGCAAATTCACTGGTAAGTCTTATACCCTCCTGCTCAAAACGACCTAAGGATAATCTTACAGGAATGGCATCAAATAATTGACCTCTAACAGATAGGTTGTTTTCAAGTGATTTACCAGTTCTATAAATTTGATCTTGCCAGTTGGTGTTGGCATCTCCAAGCAAGCCAACATCCTCAGGTCTTCGTTCTGCAACCAATGCTCTAAAATCGTTTGCACTGAATACGTCAACTTCATCAGTTAAATTATAAAGACCAATATTGGTTCTCCATTCTGCTGTTAGTTTTTTAGTTCCCTGCTTGGTTTTAATGATAATCACACCCGCAGAAGCTCGGTTTCCATAAATTGCTGTCGCTGCGGCATCTTTTAAGACTGAAAAAGATTCAATATCATTCGGGTTAATTGAAGAAAGAACAGATCTCCCTCCGCCGGGAGTGTCATTACTTAACGGTAAACCATCCACAACAATTAAAGGACTGTTGTTGGAGTTAAGAGAACCACCACCACGAATTCTAATTTCAGAACCCGAACCTGGGGCACCACTTGTATTTACAGTAACACCTGCAACACGACCATTGATAAGGTTTTCCGGAGTAATGATGTTACCTTTTGTAAAATCATCTTCTGCAATTGAAGTAACAGATCCGGTAAGATCTTTCTTTTTACTGGTACCATAACCAATCAAAACAACTTCTTCAAGCTGTTCTGTGTCCGGTTGTAAAGTAACATCTACTCTGTTTTGACCTGTGTAAGTAATCTTTTGGGTTTTAAAACCTAAATAGCTAAATACAATCACTTCGCCCTCACTTACTTCGAGAGTGTAATTACCGTCAAAGTCTGTTGTTGTTCCCCGTTGTGTACCTTCTACAAGAATATTTATACCAGGAACCGGGATGTTTTGATCATCTACTACAGTTCCTTCTACCGTATTCTGAGAAAAAATACTCAAGGGTAAAATTAACAAGCAACATAAATATTTAATTGTGTTCATAAATTCATAATTAATGTTAAAAATTATTTACCTTTTACTTCCGAGGTTAAAAATAAGTAAATTTAGTCTAACGAAAACATTTTCGAATATACTCTAACGTTTTCGTGTTAACAACTGTTGAATTTTAACACTTTTGTGATTCTCATCTTTGCCATATTCTGCTTTAACGGGCTTTAAATTGTAATATCCAAAACAGTATTTTTTTTATTTAAAATAAGTTGTATCTTACAACATCTAGAAAAACAAGTAATATTAAAAAATATTATGAAGCAAAAACCAACTTTAAAGCTGATTGCCAAAGAGCTAGATGTTTCAGTGTCCACAGTATCAAAAGCTCTGAGAGATAGTAAAGAAATAGGAAGCAAAACCAAAGAAAAGGTTAAAGCTTTTGCCAAACTTTATAACTATAAGCCCAACAATATTGCCTTGAGCTTAAAAAACAGAAAAACCAAAACGCTTGGTGTTATAATTCCCGAAATTGTTCATCATTTTTTCACAACAGTTATTTCTGGTATTGAGGCTTATGCTAATGAAAATGGATATAATGTCATAGTAGGCTTATCTAACGAATCCTTCAAAAAAGAGGTCATAAACTTAGACACACTTGCAAATGGAAGTATAGATGGGTTTATTATGTCGGTTTCAAAAGAAACCCTTTCTAAAGGCGATTATCATCACTTATATGAAACCATAGATCAAGGGATTCCTATTGTGATGTTTGATAGAGTAATTGATGGGATGGACTGTGATAAAGTGATTGTTGATGATGTTGAAACCTCCAGAAAGGCTGTACAGATGTTGATTGATTATGGTTGTAAAAACATTGGTATTATAAGTACAAAAGATTACGTAAGTGTAGGAAAGCTAAGAACCGAAGGGTATTTGAAAGCTCTTGAGGAAAATAATTTTAGTGTTAATTTATCAAACATCTTGAAGATTGAAGACGAATTCAGTTCAGATGATAATCTTGTTGAGCTGGAAAAACAAATTGATGATTTTTTACATCAAAATAAAGAATTAGATTCAATTTTTGCCGTAAACGAGCTTTATGCCGTCACTGCCATGAAAGTTGCCAGAAAAATGAACTTGAAAATACCTGAGGATATGCAGGTTATTGGTTTTACTGACGGCGTGCTCTCCAAACACGCTCATCCACCATTGACAACAGTTAGTCAAAATGGTATAGAAATGGGGCGTATAGCAGCAAAATTATTGATAGACCGTTTGGAAAATAAACTTGAAGGCGAAGAACATTTTGAAACCAAAATTGTTGATACAGAAATTATTCAAAGAGAAACTACACATTATATAAATTAATTTTTATATATATTTGCATCACACAAAACTTACTTTTTACTTCCCTTTAAGTTTTGTTTACAAAGCTTATCGTACTAATTTTTAATATTTACGATATGCAAAAACGCAGATTATCTGCCTTGGAAATCACTTATTTAAGTTTTGGTTTTCTCGGTATCCAAATGGGCTTTGCTTTACAAAATGCAAATGCCAGTAGAATCTTACAGAATTTTGGTGCAGACGTACATGAATTGTCATGGTTTTGGCTCATTGCACCTATAATGGGTTTAATAGTTCAACCTCTGGTAGGCCATTACAGCGATAATACCTGGACAAAACTCGGCAGACGAAAACCCTATTTTTTAATTGGTGCTATCCTTGCCTCAGTAGGATTAATATTACTCCCACAGGCAGATTTATTTATTGCCTTCCTGCCGGCTTTATGGGTCGGGACCGGTATGCTTATGATTATGGATGCTTCATTTAATATTTCAATGGAGCCTTTTAGAGCCTTTGTTGCCGATATTCTAAATGAAGAGCAGCGTACTTTTGGCTTTACCACGCAAACCGTATTGATTGGTGTTGGGGCAGTAGTTGGGTCGTGGTTACCATATGTTCTTGCCGAATATTTTGATGTCGCCAATAGAGCTGAAGAAGGCTCAGTTCCTTTAAATCTCATACTTTCATTTGTTATAGGAGCGGTGGTTTTAATCATTACTATTTTGGTGACGGTCTTTACCACACGAGAATACTCGCCGGAAGAAGTCGAACTGATAGAAAAAGCTAAGGCGCAAAAAAATGAACAAATTGAAGAAATAGAGCCCGAGAAAAAAGCTAAATTGTCTGATATTTTTACAGATTTTGTAAAAATGCCTGAAACCATGAAACAACTCAGTTGGGTGCAATTCTTTTCTTGGTTTGGTCTTTTTGGGATGTGGGTTTTTACCACACCGGCCATTGCGCAGCATTTTTACGGTCTACCGCATACCGATTCGTCCAGTGAAGCTTTCAATAACGCCGGGGATTGGGTAGGGATTTTATTTGGGGTTTATAATTTGGTCTCTATTCCTGTTGCCCTTTCTCTTAGTAAAATATCAAGAAAATTAGGACGAAAAAAAACCCATATGTATGCGCTAATCATAGGAGGAATTAGCTTTCTGTCTATTTATATAATGCCTGATAGATATTGGCTAATTTTACCTATGCTTGGCATTGGAATTGCCTGGGCAAGCATACTTTCTATGCCTTACGCCATCCTTGCAGGAGCAATTAATCCAAAAAAAATGGGCGTTTATATGGGAATTTTCAATTTTTTTATAGTTCTTCCACAAATTTTAAACGGCATCATTGGCGGGCCAATGGTTAAATATCTATATGATGATCATGCTATCTTTGCTTTAATTTTATCGGGGATAAGTATGCTCGTAGCTGCAGCTCTCGTAAAACGTGTAAAAGATGTTGATGATGTTGTCACAAATTAAATCTTATGAAACACAAAACAGCATTTATTTTCGATCTCGATGGTGTCATTGTTGATACTGCAAAATTTCACTTTCTGGCCTGGCAAAAACTGGCTCAGAAAATAGATATTCATTTTACGGAAAAAGAAAACGAACAGCTAAAAGGCGTAAGCCGCGTAAAGTCTCTGGAAAAAATATTGTCTTGGGGCAATAAAAGCATTTCAGACGAGCAGTTTCAAACCTTAATGGATGAAAAAAATCAAGATTATCTGGCCCATGTGCATAATATGACTACAGATGATATTTTACCGGGTGTTGAAGATTTTCTGAACACCATCAAGTCTAAAGGTCACCCTATAGCATTAGGTTCAGCCAGTAAAAATGCCGGCACTATTCTAAAATGTGTCGATCTTGAAGATACTTTTGATGCTATTGTCGATGGTAACTCGGTCACAAAAGCCAAACCGAACCCGGAAGTATTTTTAAAAGCGGCTGAACTCTTAAACACTCCCCCGGAAAGATGTGTTGTGTTTGAAGACTCTATTGCAGGAATTAAAGCCGCCAATACGGGAAATATGATAAGTATTGGTATTGGAGACCCCAAAACCCTCAAAGAATCGGATTATTGTTTTAATAATTTCAACGAATTTGAATATAATTTTTTTAAAAATTTAGAAATTAAAATATAAAGTTTATTTTTAAAACTTAAACATTAAATATTATGAATCAAGATTATATCTCACCCGATAATTGGTCTATTATAGAAGAAGGTTTTGACCCCAAACGTGTTGAGTCTTCAGAAAGTTTATTTAGCCTTGGTAACGGTGCCATGGGGCAGCGCGCCAATTTTGAAGAAGACTACTCAGGCAAAACTTTTCAGGGCAGTTACATTGCCGGCATCTATTACCCGGACAAAACTCGTGTAGGCTGGTGGAAAAATGGGTATCCCGAATATTTTGCAAAAGTACTTAACGCCCCAAACTGGATAGGGATTCACATTCATATTAACGGTGATGTTTTTGACTTAAACACTTGTAAATCAGTTGATAATTATAGACGCGAACTCAATATGAAAGAAGGTTGGCACAAACGTTCTTTTGAGGCCACAATGCCATCGGGTCTTAAAATTAAAGTTGAAGCGCTTCGATTTTTAAGCTTGACTCAGGATGAACTTGGAGCGATTCAGTATCAAATCACACCTCTTAGCGAATCGGCACACATCACCTATTCTCCATATGTAGATGCGGGGATTAAAAATCAGGATTCTAACTGGGATGATAAGTTTTGGGAAATTACAGATGTAGATATTGACGGCGAAAAAGCTTACGTGCGTTCACATACTATGAAAACAGAATTTCAGGTGTGTACTTATATGCAATCTTTGATATCTTTAGACGGAAAGGCTTTAGAAGCAAAACCCGAACCTCACAAAAAAAAGCATAAAGCCTATTTGGCTTATGAAGAAGAAGTGGCAAAAGGTCAAACCTACGCCATACATAAATTTGCCGGCTATGTTACCTCACTTAACCATGATAAAAAGGATCTGATTTCAGCGGCATCTCAAAATTTAGACTTAGCCACTTCTAAGGGTTTTGAGGATTTATTTCACGAGCAAAAACAATCTTGGGAAGAGATATGGCATATGAGTGATATCAAAATTGATGGGGATATTAAAGCTCAGCAAGGTATAAGATTCAATATTTTTCAACTCAACCAAACATATTTAGGAAAAGACCCGAGGTTAAACATCGGCCCTAAAGGTTTTACCGGAGAAAAATACGGTGGCAGTACCTATTGGGATACCGAGGCGTATTGTTTACCGTTTTATATGGCTACCAAAGACCGCGATGTAGCCCGAAATTTGCTGATTTACCGTTACAAACACTTGGAGAAAGCCATAGAAAATGCTGAAAAACTTGGTTTTACAGACGGCGCAGCACTCTACCCCATGGTGACAATGAATGGTGAAGAATGCCATAACGAATGGGAAATTACCTTTGAAGAAATCCATAGAAACGGTGCTATTGCTTACGCTATTTATAATTACGTGAGATACACCAACGATTATACTTACATCCCCGAAATGGGTATGGAAGTCCTCTTAGGTATAGCGAGATTTTGGAAACAACGCGCTACCTTTTCTAAACAGAAAAACAAATACGTTATCCTTGGCGTAACCGGTCCAAACGAGTACGAGAATAATGTCAATAATAATTTCTACACCAATTATATAGCCAAATGGTGTTTAAACTACGCTGTCGAAAATTTACACATTCTTCAGGAACACTATAAGGATGACTATTCAAGAATAAAAGCCAATACCAATTTTGAAGAAGAAGAAATAGATGCTTTTAAAGACGTAGCCAATAATATGTATTTTCCATTTTCAGAAGAGCATGGGGTTTTCCTTCAACAGGACGGCTTTTTGGATAAGGAATTAATTAGCGTTAAAGATTTAGACCAAAGCCAGCGGCCTATCAATCAGCATTGGTCCTGGGACAGAATTTTGCGTTCGCCGTATATCAAACAAGCCGATACGCTGCAGGGGTTCTATTTCTTTGAAGATCATTTTAGCAGGGAAGACTTAGAAAAGCATTTTGATTTTTATGAACCCTTTACGGTTCATGAATCTTCATTGTCGCCATGTGTGCACAGTATTCAAGCGGCTTTGCTTGACAGGATGCCTCAGGCGTATCAATTTTACTTGAGAACTTCACGATTAGACCTTGATGATTATAATAAAGAAGTGAAAGAAGGTTGTCATATTACCAGTATGGCAGGTACATGGATGAGTATTGTGGAAGGTTTTGGAGGCATGCGTATTAAAGGCAATAAGCCAAGCTTTACCCCAAAAATCCCAAAAGAATGGGAAGCGTATTCATTTAAAGTGAACTTTAGAGAAAATATCATTACGGTAAAAGTGACTCAGCAGGGTTCAAGTTTTCATTTGGAAGGCCAAAACGAACGGGAAATAATAGTAAACGGAAAAGTTGTTCAGCTAAAAAATGGAGAGACTGTTGAGGTATAATAGTTTATGGAAAAATATGACGTTTTAGAATCTGATTGTTTCTATCATATTTTTAATAGAGGTAACAATAAAGAAGACATATTTAAAGAATCAGATAATTATTATCATTTTTTAAAATTGTTAAAAAAACATATTTTACCTATTGCAGATATTTATGCTTATTGTTTGATGAAAAACCATTTTCATCTGTTAATCAAGATAAAGTCTTTTCAAAATTTACAAGTAGATGATAAATTAATGAAGTTAAAAAATTTATCACAGCCTTTTTCAAATTTGTTTAATGCTTATACTAAATCAATAAATAAGAGATATAATAGAGAAGGTAGCTTGTTTAAAGTTAGGTTTAAAAGAAATAGAATGACAAATGAAGAATATCTAAAAAACGCTATTCTTTATATTCATTTAAATCCTCTAAAACATGGGTTTACAGATAACTTTGAAAATTATGAGTATTCATCATATCGAAGTATTTTATCAAACAAAAGAACAGAGCTAAAGAGAAGAGAGGTGATTGATTTTTTCGGGAATAAAGAAAATTTTATTCTCGTTCACAAAAATAGTTTTAATAAAATTGAAGAATTAGATTTTTAATAATAAGAGGTTTTGACAAAAGCACTTAACCAAACCTCAAAGGTTTTCAAAACCTTTGAGGTTTAAACTAAAACATACGACCACCATGAAAACGTCTATTAAATTTTTTACCCTAATCCTATTAACCATGTCTTTTTCGTGCCAAAATCAAAATGAAAAAGGAGATACGTCTCCGGTAAAATCTCAATCAAAGTCTCTGGAGAATATTGAAGATTACGAAAAAATCAATCGGGTAGAACCCCCGCATTGGTGGGTGGGTTTTGAAAATGATACCTTGCAACTTTTGTTACAAGACAAAAACATTCAAGACGCCGAGGTCAGTTTAGATTATACGGGGATTGAAATCGTAAAAGTTAACAAAGCAGACAGCCCAAATTACCTTTTTATCGATTTAAAAACCAACTCAAATACCAAGCCCGGAGAATTTATAATAAAATTAAAAACCGAGGAGAAAACACTGGCTTATAGATATGAGTTGAAAGAAAGAACCAAAGATGCTCAAGACTATATCGGCTTCAACAGTTCAGATGTCATGTACTTAATCACGCCAGACCGGTTTGCCAATGCTAATCCTGAGAACGACAGTGTTGAAGGTCTTTTAGAAACGCGTGTAGACAGAAATGATGATTACGCCAGACACGGCGGCGATATCGAAGGTATCATTAACCATTTAGATTATATCGAAAACATGGGCTTTACAGCAATATGGTCGTCCCCTTTATTGATTAATGACATGCCCAATGCCTCTTATCACGGTTATGCGATTACCGATTATTACCAAATCGATCCCCGTTTTGGAACGAATCAGGATTATAAAAGTTTGGCACAACAAGCCTCTGCAAAAGGCATCAAACTGATTATGGATCAGGTGGCCAACCACTGTGGCCTTCAACATTGGTGGATGAAAGATTTGCCGTTTAAGGATTGGGTAAATTTTCAATCCCATTACGAGGCTAACATCAATGATTGGGATAATGATGATGTAATCACTTCAAACCATCGCAGAACGACCAATCAGGACAGTTACGCTTCTGAAGTTGATAAGAAAAGTATGACTGACGGCTGGTTTGTAAGAAGCATGCCGGATTTGAATCAGCGAAACCCATTCATGGCTAAGTATTTAATTCAAAATAGTATTTGGTGGATAGAGGAGTTCAAGCTTGGTGGCATTCGTCAGGATACTTACCCTTATCCGGACAAAGAATTTATGAGTAACTGGGCCGCCGCTATTATGAAAGAGTACCCAAACTTCAACATTGTTGGCGAAGAATGGAGCTATAACCCACTGCTCATCGCTTATTGGCAGGATGGTATGGACAATAAGGACGGCTATAAATCTAACCTGAGGTCCACTATGGATTTTGCCATGCAAAGACATATTGTAAATGCACTTAATGAAGACGAAAGCTGGGACACAGGCCTGGTTAAAATGTATGAAGGTCTGGCCAATGACTTTAGCTATCCACGACCGGAAGATATTCTTGTTTTTCCGGATAATCACGACATGAGCAGAATTCACACCCAGCTTAAAGGCGATATCCCAAAAACCAAAATGGCATTGGGCTATATCCTGGCTATGCCAAGGACAGTTCAAATCTACTATGGGACAGAAATACTGATGGCCGATTTTGAAAAACCCGGAGACCACGGACTCATCAGAACAGATTTCCCCGGCGGTTGGGCAGGTGATGAGGTTAATGCGTTTACAGGTGAAGGTTTAACCAATGACCAAAAAGACATGCAGAATTTTGTCAAAAAGGTGGTGAATTACCGAAAGCAAAGCAAAGCCATTCACGAAGGTAAAACTATTCACTTTGCACCCAAAGATGGGATTTACATTTTATTCAGGTCTCTTGAAGATGAAACTGTTGCTGTAATCATCAACAAGTCAGACCAATCAAGTATAGATACAAAGCGATTTGCAGAAATGGAGCTTAATGGAAGAACATTGAAAAATGTTATCAGTGGAGAGCCATTGAAATGGACAGAGAGTATCAATATTCAACCAAACGGATTAACATTTTTAACGACCAAATTATAATTTAAAAAAGTTGAAATTCTTCAAGCACATAGCTATAGTCATTATAATTCCAATTTTACTATGGAGTTGTCAAGGTCAGAATGATAATCCGAATTCAGTCACTATTCTTTTGGACACAAATTCTTCAGTGCCTAAAAACTCAGCTGTATATATTTCCGGAAATTTTGAAGGTTGGACAGGTGGAAGTGAAAATTATGTGTTAGAAAAAAAAGGTGAGCTTTATCAAACGACATTGTCTGATACTTTAGGGAATTTAGAATTTAAATTTACGCTTGGAAAGTGGGATACTGTTGAAAAAGACGAAAACGGTAATGAT
>CAYMXD010000012.1:0-13382 GCA_964394095.1 uncultured Mesohalobacter sp.
CATCAGTGGTTCTGAAAACAAAATTAAAGACTATATTGAGAAAGAAATTGCTCATGAAGGTTTAGAAGATTATGTAGATGAAATCTTAGTTCCTAAAGAAAAAGTTGTTCAGATTAGGAATGGAAAAAAAATACAAAAAGATAAAGTTTATTTGCCTGGTTATATTGTAATTAATGCAAATCTTGAAGGTGAATTACCACATATTATTAAAGGCGTTAATGGTGTAATTGGATTTTTAGGTGAAACTAAAGGTGGTGATCCAGTTCCACTTAGAAAAGCTGAAGTGAACAGATTGTTGGGTAAAGTAGATGAATTAAGTACAAGTAAGGAGCAAGTGTCTATCCCGTACACAATTGGTGAGAGTGTAAAGGTCATAGATGGTCCTTTTAACAGCTTTACCGGTACAATAGAAAAAGTTAATGAGGAAAAACGTAAGCTTCAAGTTATGGTAAAGATTTTTGGTAGAAAGACGCCAGTAGAATTAAGTTTTATGCAAGTAGAAAAAATATAAATGTTACATGATATTGATTGTTTTATTGCTTCCCCCTAAAACAATCCCATTAAAAACATAAATTAAAATGGCAAAAGAAGTAAGTAAAGTTGTAAAACTCCAGGTTAGAGGTGGTGCCGCAAATCCATCTCCACCGGTAGGCCCCGCATTAGGTGCAGCTGGTGTAAACATAATGGAGTTTTGTAAGCAATTTAACGGCAGAACCCAAGACAAAGCTGGAAAAGTTTTACCGGTAGAGATTACAGTATATGCTGATAAATCATTTGATTTTATCATCAAAACACCGCCGGCAGCTGTTCAAATATTAGAAGCTACTAAACTCAAAAAAGGTTCTGGAGAACCAAACAGAAAAAAGGTAGGTTCTATTACATGGGATCAGATAAAAGCGATTGCAGAAGATAAAATGCAAGATCTTAATGCTTTCACGGTAGAATCTGCTATGAAAATGGTAGCTGGTACAGCGCGTTCTATGGGTGTTAATGTAAAAGGTAATGCACCTTTCTAAAAATTAATCAAAATCAATGGGACAAATAACAAAAAAACAAAAAGAAGCTAGAGCAAAAGTTGATAGGGATAATCTCTATACTGTAGCAGAAGCCTCTAAACTTGTTAAGGAAATATCTAATGCAAAATTTGATGAATCTGTAGATTTGGCAATAAGACTGAATGTTGATCCAAGAAAGGCAAATCAAATGGTAAGAGGTGTTGTTACTCTTCCAAACGGAACAGGTAAACAAACCACAGTATTGGCATTAGTAACTCCAGACAAAGCAGATGAAGCTAAGGCTGCAGGAGCTGATTACGTTGGTCTTGATGAGTATATCGAGAAAATAAAAGGTGGTTGGACAGATGTAGATGTTATTGTAACTATGCCTAGCGTAATGGGTAAACTTGGCCCTTTAGGTAGAATTTTAGGTCCAAGAGGCCTTATGCCAAACCCTAAAACAGGAACTGTAACAATGGATGTTGCAAAAGCAGTTTCTGATGTGAAAGGTGGTAAAATAGATTTTAAAGTAGATAAAACAGGTATTGTTCATGCATTAATCGCTAAAGCTTCGTTTGAAGCCGATAAAATTGCAGGTAATGCCCGTGAATTATTAACTACTATAGTAAAACTTAAACCTCAGACTGTTAAAGGTATTTATATTAAAAGTATACACATGTCATCTACAATGTCACCAAGTGTAGAAATTGATACAAAACGTTTTACAGAAGAATAACTTTAATTATGACAAGAGAAGAAAAATCAATAATAATTAAAGAGCTAACTGATAAATTAGCTGAAACATCTAGCATCTATTTTACTGATATTTCTGGGCTTGATGCTCAAAATACCAATAAACTGAGAAGAGCTTGTTTCAAATCTAATATCAAGTTACTCGTAGTAAAGAATACCTTAATGGCAAAAGCCATGAGTGGTACCGATAAGGACTTTGGCGATTTAGACCAAACCTTAAAAGGTAATACTTCGGTAATGTTTTCAGAAACAGGAAATGCACCGGCAAAAATCATTAAGGACTTTAGAAAAAAGAACGAAAAGCCTATCTTAAAAGGGGCTTTCGTAGACGAAGCTATTTATTTAGGTGATGACTATTTAGGAACACTTGTTAACATCAAGTCTAAAGAGGAAGTCATCGGCGATATTATTGGCTTATTACAATCACCTGCTAAAAATGTTGTTTCAGCACTACAATCTAGTGGTGGAAAACTTGCAGGTATCATAAAAACCCTTTCTGAAAAAGAAAGTTAAATTATTGCACTAATAAACAATTATAAATACAATTAAAACGATAGAAAATGGCAGAATTAAAAGATTTCGCAGAACAATTAGTTAACTTAACAGTAAAAGAAGTTAATGAATTAGCTGATATTCTTAAAGAAGAATACGGCATTGAGCCTGCTGCTGCAGCTGTAGCTGTTGCAGGTGGTGGCGCCGCTGGTGGTGCAGAAGAAGCTGAAGAGCAAACAGAATTTGATGTTATCCTTACCGCACCAGGTGGATCAAAATTAGCAGTTGTAAAACTTGTTAAAGAATTAACCGGACTTGGTCTTAAAGATGCTAAAGGACTAGTAGATAAAGCTCCTTCTCCAATTAAGGAGGCAGTTTCTAAAGACGAAGCAGAATCTCTAAAATCACAATTAGAAGAAGCAGGCGCTGAGGTTGAGCTTAAGTAATCTCAACTATTTGATATTTAAAGGTTTAGATCTCAGGGAATTTTCTCTGCAGGTCTAAACCATTTTGCGTATAAATACGCAAGTGTTTTTACACCAATTTTATAAATTTAGCTATAAGCATTAAATCCTTTCCTAGATGTCAGTAACCCAAAATCAACGTATCAGTTTTTCATCAGTAACCAACAAACCTGATTATCCGGATTTTTTGGACATTCAAGTTAAGTCATTTCAAGACTTTTTTCAACTTGAAACAAAACCTGAAGAACGTTCTGATGAAGGTCTCTTCAACACGTTTATGGAAAATTTTCCAATAACGGATACAAGAAATCAATTCGTACTAGAATTTTTAGATTATTTTATTGATCCTCCTCGATATTCCATTCAAGAGTGTATCGAAAGAGGGCTTACCTATTGTGTACCCTTAAAAGCAAGGTTAAAATTATATTGTACAGATCCTGAACATGAGGATTTTGAAACTATTGTTCAAGATGTATATTTAGGTACAATTCCCTACATGACCCCAAGTGGTACGTTTATCATTAATGGAGCAGAACGAGTTGTTGTTTCTCAACTCCATAGATCACCCGGAGTATTCTTCGGTCAGTCTTTCCATGCTCATGGTACCAACTTATATTCTGCACGTGTTATACCTTTTAAAGGTTCATGGATAGAATTTGCAACAGATATTAATTCTGTAATGTATGCTTACATTGACAGAAAGAAAAAATTACCTGTAACTACATTATTTAGAGCGATTGGCTTTGAACGCGATAAAGACATTCTTGAAATATTCGACCTCGCAGAAGAAATAAAAGTTTCTAAATCCGGACTTAAAAAAGTTCTGGGCCGTAAACTTGCTGCTAGAGTCTTGAATACATGGTATGAAGATTTCGTTGATGAAGATACGGGTGAAGTTGTTTCTATTGAAAGAAACGAAATAATATTAGATCGTGATACAGTTCTAGAGAAAGATCATATTGAAGAAATACTGGAAACAGGTTCTAAAACTATTCTTCTTCACAAAGAAGATAGTAGTAATAGTGATTATGCTATTATTTACAATACATTACAAAAAGATCCAACCAACTCAGAAAAAGAGGCGGTTGAACATATTTATAGACAATTACGTAACGCAGAACCGCCTGACGAAGAAACAGCTCGAGGTATAATAGATAAGTTATTCTTCAGTGATCAACGTTATAACTTAGGTGAGGTTGGTCGTTACAGAATGAATAAAAAATTAGGTCTCGATATCGCAGAAGATAAGCGTGTTTTAACCAAGGACGATATCATCACAATTATTAAGTACCTTATAGAATTAGTAAATTCTAAGGCTGAAGTAGATGATATCGACCACCTTTCTAACCGGCGTGTTAGAACTGTAGGAGAGCAATTATCACAACAGTTTGGAATAGGTTTAGCCAGAATGGCTAGAACGATAAGAGAGCGAATGAATGTAAGAGATAACGAGGTGTTTACTCCTATAGATCTTATCAATGCCAAAACTTTATCTTCTGTTATTAATTCATTCTTCGGGACAAATCAATTGTCTCAATTTATGGACCAAACCAATCCTATTGCAGAATTGACAAACAAAAGAAGAATGTCGGCTTTAGGTCCTGGTGGCCTCTCTAGAGAGCGTGCAGGATTTGAGGTTCGTGATGTTCACTTTACTCACTACGGAAGACTATGTCCAATTGAAACACCGGAAGGACCAAATATTGGCTTAATTTCTTCTATGTCTGTGTTTGGAAAAATTAATGCTTTAGGCTTTATTGAAACACCTTACAGAAAGGTAAAAGATGGTGTCATAGATTTCAAAAACGAACCCTTGTATTTATCTGCAGAGGAAGAAGAAAATAAGTTAATTGCACAGGCCAATATTCCTATTGATGAAAATGGCAAAATACTTCCAGAAAAAGTTATTGCCAGAAAAGAAGGTGACTTCCCGGTAGTTGAACCGAAAGAGGTAGATTACATCGATGTTGCTCCAAATCAAATTTCTTCAATATCGGCTTCATTAATTCCATTTTTGGAACACGATGATGCTAACCGTGCTTTGATGGGATCTAACATGATGCGTCAAGCAGTACCTTTATTACGTGTGGATTCACCAATAGTTGGAACAGGTCTTGAAAGACAGGTTGCTAAAGATTCACGGGTTTTAATCAATGCAGAAGGAGATG
Source organism: uncultured Mesohalobacter sp. (assembly GCA_964394095.1). GTDB lineage: Bacteria > Bacteroidota > Bacteroidia > Flavobacteriales > Flavobacteriaceae > Psychroflexus. Next base: position 4,873 of record CAYMXD010000012.1, read on the forward strand.
GCGTAGTAGAATACGTAGATGCAGACAAAATTACCATTAAGTATGACCGCACTGAAGAAGAGAAAATGGTAAGTTTTGATTCTGATTCTAAAGTTTACGACCTTATTAAGTTTAGAAGAACCAATCAAGGAACTTCAATTAATCTAAAACCAATCGTAAATGTTGGCGATCGAGTAACTGAAGGTCAGGTGTTATGTCAAGGTTATGCTACTGAGGCAGGCGAACTCGCACTTGGTAGAAATATGAAAGTTGCTTTCATGCCTTGGAAAGGGTACAACTTTGAAGATGCCATCGTGATTTCTGAAAAAGTAGTAAGGGATGATATCTTAACTTCAATTCATATTGATGAATATTCATTGGAAGTAAGAGATACCAAGCTTGGAAATGAAGAGTTAACTGCAGATATTCCAAACGTTTCAGAAGAGGCCACAAAAGATCTTGATGAAAATGGTATGATTAGAATAGGTGCAGAAATTAAGCCAGGTGATATCCTTATCGGTAAAATTACACCAAAAGGAGAAAGTGATCCAACTCCAGAGGAAAAATTACTTCGTGCAATTTTCGGAGATAAAGCTGGTGATGTAAAAGATGCTTCGTTAAAAGCTTCTCCTTCATTAAGAGGAGTTGTAATAGATAAAAAACTATTTGCTCGTGCCATAAAAGACAAAAGGAAGCGAGCAAAGGACAAAGAAGAAATCAACAAACTTGAGTCGAAATATCACGTCAAGTTTGAAGAATTAAGAAATATATTAATTGAGAAGTTATTTGCTATCGTAAATGGTAAAACCGCTCAAGGTGTTCAAAATGATCTTGGCGAAGATGTTCTTCCTAAAGGTAAAAAATACACTCAAAAAATGTTGAACTCTGTTGAAGATTTTACTCACCTTACCAAAGGAACGTGGACAACAGACAATCATCTTAATAGTCTAATAGCAGATTTACTTCATAACTATAAAATTAAAAAGAATGATCTTCAAGGTAATCTGAGACGTGAGAAATTTACAATCTCCGTTGGTGATGAATTACCTTCCGGTATCTTAAAACTTGCTAAAATATACGTCGCTAAAAAGCGTAAATTAAAAGTAGGTGATAAAATGGCTGGACGTCACGGTAACAAAGGTATTGTTGCAAAAATTGTTAGAGAAGAAGATATGCCATTTCTGGAAGATGGTACACCGGTAGATATTGTGCTTAATCCATTAGGAGTACCTTCACGTATGAATATTGGTCAGATATATGAAACTGTATTAGGTTGGGCAGGTCAGAAATTAGATCAAAAATACGCCACACCAATTTTTGATGGAGCAACTATAGATCAGATTAATGAATTGACAGATAAAGCCGGTATTCCGAGATATGGTCATACTTACTTATATGATGGTGGTACTGGAGAACGATTCGATCAGCCTGCAACGGTTGGAGTAATCTATATGCTGAAGCTCGGTCATATGATTGAAGACAAGATGCACTCCAGATCTATTGGGCCGTACTCACTAATCACCCAGCAACCCCTTGGTGGTAAAGCGCAATTTGGTGGTCAGCGTTTTGGTGAAATGGAAGTCTGGGCACTCGAAGCTTATGGTGCATCCAGCACACTTCGTGAAATTTTGACCGTAAAATCTGATGATGTTATTGGAAGAGCAAAAACTTATGAAGCAATCGTAAAAGGTGAGCCAATGCCAGAACCAGGATTACCAGAATCATTTAATGTACTAATGCACGAGCTTAAAGGGCTTGGATTAGATATTAAATTGGAAGAGTAAATGTTTAATTTAAACATTAGATTTTTAAAAAAATAATTCTTTTAAACTTGTATGATGACAAGACATAATGATAATAACACTCAAGTGAAATTTAATAAAATTTCTATAGGTTTAGCTTCTCCAGAAAAGATTTTAGGAGAATCCAGAGGTGAAGTTTTAAAACCAGAAACAATAAACTACAGAACACACAAGCCAGAAAGAGACGGTTTGTTTTGTGAGCGTATATTTGGCCCCGTTAAGGATTACGAATGTGCCTGTGGTAAATATAAAAGAATTCGTTACAAAGGTATTGTTTGTGACCGTTGTGGCGTAGAAGTCACAGAAAAGAAAGTACGACGAGATAGAGTGGGGCATATAAATTTGGTTGTGCCAGTTGCTCACATTTGGTATTTTAGATCTTTGCCAAACAAATTAGGTTATCTTTTAGGTATTCCATCTAAGAAATTAGATATGATTATATATTATGAAAGATACGTCGTTATTCAATCCGGTATCGCTAAAAATGAAGATGGAGAGCCTTTTAAGAAGTTAGACTTTTTAACTGAAGAAGAATATCTTAATACTTTAGATAGTCTTCCTCAGGAAAATCAATATTTAGACGATGAAGACCCTAACAAATTCATCGCTAAAATGGGAGATGACTGTTTAATTGAGATCCTTAAAAGAATTGATTTAGACGAACTATCTTACGACTTAAGACATAAAGCAAATCACGAAACCTCAAAACAACGTAAAACCGAAGCCTTAAAAAGACTTCAGGTGGTTGAAGCCTTAAGAGATTCTAAAAATAACAGAAATAACAATCCTGAATGGATGATTATGAAAGTTATTCCTGTCATCCCACCAGAATTGAGACCCTTGGTCCCATTAGACGGTGGTCGTTTTGCAACTTCAGACTTAAACGATTTATACAGAAGAGTTATTATAAGGAATAATCGTTTAAAGCGTTTGATGGAAATCAAAGCACCTGAGGTTATTCTTAGAAATGAGAAACGTATGTTACAGGAATCTGTAGATTCTCTATTTGATAACACACGTAAATCTTCAGCTGTAAAAACAGATTCAAACAGACCATTAAAGTCTCTATCAGATTCTTTAAAAGGAAAGCAGGGTCGCTTCAGACAAAACCTTCTTGGTAAGCGTGTAGATTATTCAGCGCGTTCTGTAATTGTCGTTGGTCCTGAACTTAAAATGTTTGAATGTGGTTTGCCAAAAGATATGGCAGCTGAACTATACAAGCCGTTCATAATAAGAAAATTGATTGAACGCGGTGTTGTAAAGACAGTGAAATCTGCCAAAAAAATCATAGACAAGAAAGAACCTATAGTTTGGGATATTCTAGAAAACGTTTTAAAAGGACATCCCGTATTGCTCAACCGTGCACCAACATTGCACCGTTTAGGGATACAGGCATTTCAACCTATATTGATAGAAGGGAATGCTATCCAGCTTCATCCATTAGCTTGTACAGCATTTAATGCCGATTTTGATGGTGACCAAATGGCAGTTCACTTACCCTTAGGACCCGAAGCCATATTAGAAGCCCAACTCTTAATGTTAGCTTCCCATAATATCTTAAATCCTGCTAATGGTTCACCTATTACAGTGCCATCTCAGGATATGGTTCTAGGTCTCTATTATATGACCAAAGAACGCAAATCGACTAAAGATTATAAGGTTAAAGGAGAAGGTCTAACATTCTACTCTTTCGAAGAGGTTAATATTGCCCTAAACGAAGGAAAAGTAGAGCTTAACTCTCCAATTAAATTAAGAGTTAAAGATAAAAGTCCTGATGCTGAGAAGCCTTATAAAATTATAGAAACTACTGTTGGTCGTTCAATTTTTAATGTTCACCTTCCAGACGCCGTAGATTATGTTAACGACGTACTTACCAAAAAAGCATTGAGAAATGTAATTAGTGAAGTTGTTGATAAGACAAGTATACCTGAAACTGCAGACTTCCTTGATAAAATTAAAAGTCTTGGCTATAATTATGCATTCAAAGGTGGCTTATCTTTCTCATTAGGTGATATTATTATTCCGGAAGAGAAACAACAGCTTATTGATGAGGCAAATGCCCAGGTAGATACGATTGTATCAAATTATAACATGGGTCTTATTACCAATAATGAGAGGTACAATCAAGTTATCGATATATGGACAGCCACAAATGCAAATCTAACAGAGTTAGCAATGAAACGTATCACAGAAGACAAGCAAGGCTTTAATTCTGTGTATATGATGCTTGATTCTGGTGCAAGAGGTTCTAAAGAGCAAATTCGTCAGTTAACAGGGATGAGAGGTTTGATGGCTAAGCCTAAGAAATCTACATCCGGGGGTGGAGAAATTATTGAAAACCCGATTTTATCAAACTTTAAAGAAGGGCTTTCAATTCTTGAATACTTTATCTCCACTCACGGTGCACGTAAAGGTCTTGCAGATACAGCATTAAAAACTGCAGATGCAGGTTACCTTACACGTAGATTGGTAGATGTTTCTCAAGATGTTATCGTGAGGGAAGACGACTGTGGAACCCTTAGAGGGATAGAAGTTTCTGCACTGAAGAAAAATGATGAAGTTGTTGAAACGCTTGCCGAAAGAATTATTGGCAGATCTTCACTTAATGATGTAATCGACCCAATTTCTGAAGAGCTAATTTTAACCGCAGGAGAAGAAATAACAAGCGCCAAAGCAAAATTAGTTGAAGACTCTGCTTTAACCAGTATTGAAGTTAGATCTCCGCTTACTTGTGAATCTAAAAAAGGAATTTGCATAAAATGTTACGGAAGAAACCTATCTACCGGTAAGACGGTTCAAAAAGGTGAAGCTGTTGGAGTTATAGCGGCTCAATCTATTGGTGAGCCCGGTACTCAGTTAACATTGAGAACATTCCACGTTGGAGGTATTGCAGGCAACATTTCTGAAGATAATAAACTAGAAGCTAATTTTGATGGTAAAGCTGAAATAGAAGACCTTAAAACAGTAGATAGTAAAGATAATGAAGGGAATGATATTAAAGTTGTGATATCAAGAACGTCTGAATTGAAGATTGTTGATGAAAAATCTGGTATTGTACTTTCTACAAACGTTATTCCTTACGGGTCTCAATTATTTATTGAACCTGGAGATAAGGTCAAAAAAGGTGATGTAATTTGTAAATGGGATCCATATAATGGTGTAATTATTTCAGAATTTGCAGGTCAGGTTAGTTTTGAAAACATTGAACAAGGTGTAACTTATCAAATAGAAACTGATGAACAAACCGGTTTCCAGGAAAAAGTTATTACAGAATCTAAAAACAAAAGAAAGATACCTACACTTCATATCTTAAATAAAAAAGGTGAAAATATTAGATCTTATAACTTACCTGTTGGAGCCCACATTATTGTAAATGATGAAGAGAAAATTAGTGAAGGTAAAATCCTAGTTAAGATTCCTAGAAGCTCTTCTAAAGCAGGTGATATTACAGGTGGTTTACCGAGATTAACAGAGTTGTTTGAAGCTCGTAATCCGTCAAACCCAGCTGTTGTGAGTGAGATAGATGGTGTTGTTTCATTTGGTAAAATCAAACGAGGTAACCGTGAAATCATAATAGAATCTAAACTTGGTGAAACTAAGAAGTATTTGGTTAAACTCTCTAATCAAATTTTAGTACAGGAAAATGACTATGTTAGAGCAGGAATGCCACTATCAGACGGTTCTGTTACACCTAATGATATTTTAAACATCAAAGGACCAAGTGCAGTTCAACAATATCTAGTGAATGAGGTGCAGGAAGTATATCGTTTACAAGGTGTACAAATTAATGATAAGCACTTTGAGGTTGTTGTACGTCAGATGATGCAGAAAGTGAAAATTAAAGATTCTGGAGATACAACATTCTTAGAAAATCAATTGGTTCATAAATTAGATTTTATCGAAGAGAATGATAATATCTTTGGTAAGAAAGTAGTTGAAGACCCGGGAGATAGTGAAAACTTAAAAGCAGGTCAAATTGTAACTCTTCGTGAATTGAGAGACGAAAACTCCATATTAAAACGCGAAGATAAGCAAACCGTTGATGCTCGTGATGCTCAATCAGCTACCGCAATGCCAGTATTGCAAGGTATAACCCGAGCTTCACTTCAAACTAAATCTTTTATTTCTGCAGCATCCTTCCAGGAAACGACTAAAGTTCTTAACGAAGCAGCCGTTAGCGGAAAAATTGATAAGTTAGAAGGTCTTAAAGAAAATGTTATTGTAGGGCATAGAATTCCGGCAGGTACTGGTCTTAGAGAATTTGACGACATCATTGTAGGCTCTGAAGAAGAACTCGAAAATATGTTGAAGCCAGAAGATATGCAACCTAACGTGAGTGTGAATCTAAATTAAATAGTTGTTATGAAAGAAGAAGATAAAGCCAAAAAAAATCAATTGAATATCCAGCTGGATGAAAACATTGCTAATGGGACATATAGTAACTTAGTAATCATTAATCATTCTGCTACTGAATTTGTATTGGACTTTGTAAGCGTAATGCCTGGCGTACCAAAATCTAAAGTGAAATCCCGTATGATTTTAGCACCCCAACATGCCAAACGTTTACTAAGTGCTTTGTCTGAAAACATCAAACGCTATGAGGCTTCTCACGGAAAAATAAAAGATGACCAAAAACAGCAAAACATCCCAATGAATTTTGGGCCGACTGGTCAAGCTTAAATATCAAAAAAGCCCGGCTTAGCTGGGCTTTTTTAGTTATAAATAATAATAAACCTTAGCTTTTGGTTGCTTTTAGGATTACTTGAAGTCCGATTCCATCATAGATAAACCTTTCTTTAAGGTCATCAAATATTGATTTAGACATATATTCAATGCCCCATTTTGTTCTGTCTATTTCAAAATTTTCAGAGGTCAATTTCAGCTTATTCAAATCTCTAGAAAAATCAATATTAGCATTAAATTTTATGGGGTTAGAAATACCTTTCATAGTTAATTCACCGTAAATACTATAAAAATCAGTCTCTTTGTTGGCAGACTTAATTATAAATAGAGCTTCTGGATGTTTTTTAACATTAAAAAAATGATCTTCTTTACCTTGAATATTTCCTTTAAGATGATTTTCTAAATCTTTTTTCTCCTCACCTTTTAAATCCAGTACAGTTATACTATTCATGTCTATTGTAAATTTTCCTGAAATTATCTTATCGTTATGGAATGTAATTTCACCGGACTTCACTTTTATTTTGCCCTTATGTTCACCTGCTGGTTTTGAGCCAGTCCAATGTATTACAGATAAATCGGGTTCAATACTAAACTGAGTGTTCAGCGTTTTATCGGTTTTAGATTCTGTATTTAATTCCTCAACAGATTCTTCATCCAGATTTTCCTCTTTCATCTCATTTGGCTCATTTTTGCACGAAAAAAATAAAACAAAGGCCAGTAAACAACTTAAAATCGTCTTATATGTATTCATATTTTCATTTTTATTATACTTAAAAAATTAGTCTATTTTTGCATTTCCTAAACCGATGACATTTTGACACAACTTTGGTGTTGGCAGTTAATTTGATAATATTAAATAAATTACTTTACAATGAAAAAGGAAGATACAAATACAAAAGAAAATATAGAAGAAAAAGTTGAAGATTTGAAACAGGAAACTTCAGAAACTCCAAAAAAGGAGCCAGTAAAGGAAAAGAATAAAAGCAAAGTTGAAGATAATTCTGCAAACAAGAAACAGGAAAAATCAGAAAATAAGGAGAAAAAAGAACTTTCTAAGGAAGAAAAACTCAAGCTCGAGCTAGATGCTCAGAAAGATAAATATCTTAGGCTTTTTGCAGAATTCGAAAATTACAAAAGACGAACCAGCAAAGAGCGTTTAGAGTTATTTAAAACAGCATCTCAGGAATTAATGCAAGTTATGCTCCCTGTGTTAGATGATTTTGATCGTGCTCTTAAAGAAATAAAAAAGTCTGAAGACGACAGTTTAGTACAAGGTGTTGAGCTTATCAATAATAAATTTAGAGAGACACTTAAGTCTAAAGGTCTAGAACCTATGGCAGTCAAAGAAGGAGACACCTTCGATGCAGACATCCATGAAGCTGTAACTCAGATCCCTGCTCCAGATAAGTCGATGAAAGGAAAAATTGTTGATGTGGTAGAAAAGGGGTACACTCTTGGCGATAAAATAATTAGATTTCCAAAAGTAGTCACAGGAAAATAATTTATGCTCATTACAGAGCTTAAATTGAATTTAAAGAAAAATCTATGAAAGAAGATTATTACGATATATTAGGCCTTAGTAAAAATGCATCTGCAGCAGAAATAAAGAAAGCTTACAGGAAACTGGCTATTAAATATCATCCCGATAAAAATCCAGATGATCCTAAAGCTGAGGCGATGTTTAAAAAAGCAGCAGAAGCTTATGAAGTGCTCAGTAATCCTGAAAAGAAAGCCAAATACGATCAATTTGGCCATTCTGCTTTTGATGGAAGTGGAGGCTTTGGTGGCGGCGGAATGGATATGGACGATATCTTTAGCCAGTTTGGTGATATTTTTGGTTCAGCATTTGGAGGACAGGCAGGAGGTTTCTCTGGTTTTGGAGGTTTTGGCCGTCAGGGACAGGCCCGTTCAAAAGGGAGTAACCTGAGAATACGAGTTAAATTAAACCTAGAGGATGTCGCCAAAGGTGTAGAAAAGAAAATTAAAGTTAAACGAAAGAAAAAATCTTCCGGTGCATCTTCCCCAATCAATATGCTTTGCCGGAAC
>CAYMXD010000012.1:13392-15084 GCA_964394095.1 uncultured Mesohalobacter sp.
ACTACCTATAAAACTTGTTCTACTTGTGGTGGCTCCGGTCAAGTGACTCGTGTAACCAACACAATCCTTGGTCGAATGCAAACCGCCTCGCCCTGTAGTGCATGTCAGGGATCCGGTCAGGTTATTGATAACAAAGGTGTAGGCACCGATGCTCAGGGGCTCAAAACAGAAGATGAATTGGTTTCGATCAAAATTCCTGCCGGCGTAGAAGATGGCATGCAGCTTAAAGTATCCGGCAAGGGTAATGAAGCACCAGGAAATGGTATGGCCGGAGATCTCATAGTTCAAATTTTGGTAGAAGAACATAAATACCTTAAAAGAGACGGCGAAAATTTACATTATGATTTGTATATAAGTTTTTCAGAAGCTGCTTTAGGAACGTCTAAAGAAATTCAAACTGTTTCCGGGAAAGTGAGAATAAAGATAGAATCTGGTATTCAAAGTGGTAAAATATTGAGGTTAAAATCTAAAGGATTACCAAATCTCAATAGATACAGAACAGGAGATCTACTGGTGCATGTCAATGTTTGGACACCAAAAAAGCTCAATAGAGAACAGGAACAGTTTTTTGAAAATCAGTTAAATTCAGAAAATTTTAAACCAAATCCTCAAACATCAGACAAGTCATTTTTTGAAAAAGTAAAAGATATGTTTTCTTAAAGATTTATTTTAACAATTTTTTACGTATATTTGAACATCACTGAAAAGTGATGTTTTTTCTTTTTCATAGCAATTTTTCCCATCATTACTCGTTAGATTAATGGTGGGTTTTATTTTTTTAAAAACACTTCAACTGCGAGTATATCAATTCATCCTTATTTAAAACACTATTATTTTTTCATGAAATACTGTTTGTGTATTCTAGGACTGTTATTTTTTTCACAACTTTCGATTTCACAATCTTCAGATATAGCTCGATTAGAATATACATGGTTTCCACAAAAAGATTCTGATAACTCTTTTAGGCGTTTTAAGACTTTTGTGAACTACCCTGTAAAACTTAAAAATGAAGATTATCTTATTCCGGGAATAGAATATCAAAATGTAGAATTTCAGTTTAATGACCAAGCTCCTTTCAACAATCAAAATCTCGACCGTTTTCAATACTATAAAGTAAATCTCGCTTACTTAAGAAAATTCAACGATAAGTGGAGGTATGCCGTAGAAGCAGGACTTGTGGCGACATCAAATTTTCAAACACAGCTTATTTCTGATGATTTGCTTTTTAATGGATCAATATATTTTATAAACTCTAATCCCAAGACAGAATATACCAAGAAAACAAGACTGATTTTTGGTCTTACTTTTAATACAAACGCCGGAACCCCTTTTCCTTTACCTTTTATAAATTATTTTAAACAAGTTGGTCCTAAAATTAATTATGCTTTAGGCGTGCCGAAAACGAATATTAAATATTTTTTCACGCCAAAGCATATTATGCAGGCTTTTGTAACCTTAGACGGCTTTTATGCCAACGTTCAAAAGGATATTTCAATTACTCGAAATCATGTCACAGAACAGGCTTCAGAATTATCAATGTTGGTTGCTCTTTCTGGTTTAGGCTATGCCTATAAGTTTACAGACTATATTAGTTTTTATGCCTATTCTGGATATACAATTATCAATGATATTAGATTTAGAGATGAAAATGCTAATGATATCTATACAATTAACGATAAGAACAGTATTTAT
>CAYMXD010000013.1:0-15029 GCA_964394095.1 uncultured Mesohalobacter sp.
AAGGCATGATTTCTCCCTGCGGTCGAAATGACATAGTATGCAATGTTTCCAAGGGGGCCTGCACTTAATTTCGCGCGCCTTGTATACAACCGTTTTTGAACAGTCTTAAAAAATTTTTTAATAGCTTCGTAAAAAAGTTTTTAAACTGGTAGTAATCATCCAATTCGGACAAGAATGAGAAGAATCGATTATAGGCATCCACATATTTAGAGAAGAACAATGCCCAAGTATCATTATACTTAGGATCTAATTCTCCACCAACCCAATCGTTGTTGGTTTTCATCCAGGGTGGTGCAGTCCATGGCGAAGCAAATATTTTAAACCCATCTTCAGAAGCCTTCATCGCGTCTTTAATAAAAGGGATTAAATCAGCAGTGTCTTCAGCAACTGAAAAATTCTCGAGTGTCATATCATCTTTAACCGGTGCATAAGAATACTGGTCTAATGAAAAATCACAGGAATTCATGTGCGTACGCTGTAAAGAGTATTTTGCGCCATCCGGGCCGAAATAGGCATTGATGATCTTGTCGCGGTTGGCTTTGCTCATTTGATTGAGAAGATAAGCCGAAGATTCTGTAAAAGCGCCCCCAAAACCTGTAAATTCCTGATAGGTTTTTGATGGGTTAATCTTAATATTAGATATAGTATCTTGCTTTACAAAGGTATCCAGAGCTGTTAATTTGTTTCCTGATCTTGAAGTTTCATAAACTTCAAAGCCTTTTTCAAGAGTAATTTCTTTAGGCTCTTCATTAACATCCTTACACGCTATCATTGTCATAGTTATAAATAATCCTATTAAAACTGAACTTTTATTTATTTTAAGTATCTCGTAATTCATAGTCAGTGATTTAAAATTATATCTTTCTTAATTGGTGGCATATCGACTTCCAGAAGTAAATCTGAAAGTTTTCCGTCATATGTTTTTGTAATTGCTTTATCTCCACGCTTTAAGCCTTCAAACGTCCCTTTATCTACTTCATCCCATAACACGTATTTAGCCTTACCATCTACTGTAAATAGTCCGAAGTGGTTTTCTGAACCTAACTTATTATGGTAGTCTTTCCAGGGTTCGTCGAAAGCTTCAAAGTAAAAACAAGACACTTTATTTTTATCAGACCAATCGCGCATCATATTGTAATATAAAGCCTGTTTATATTCATCAGTTGCTTTTGCGCCGGTAGATCCATAGTGCCCATTAGACACACTGGCCCATCCAGTCTCGCCAATATGTACCGGTTTTTTAACGCCAATACTATTCATATAACTAACCACACTATCATATTGTGAGATAGCGTAGTTTAATGATCGCTTCATGACATTGTTTAATATTTTGGTGTTTTTAAGCTTTTTTTCTTTTGGCATGATGCCCCAAAACACGGGGTTGTAGTGCGTATCGTGCATAGGATAAGTATGTATAGACACATAGTCTACAGCTTTGTATAATTTTTCTAAGTCTGGTACGTGGTATAGATTATCACCACCACCCCAGGATGCAAAATTGTCTGAACAGGTTATCCACACGTCTTTATTGAGTTTCCCGGACTTTTTTTCTTTTTGTAGATGCATGACCCACTTTAAAATAACATTTGGCTGAACATAGTATGTCGCGGCCCATTTCACCATAGCTTCGTTACCAACGGCTATCACTTTAACGATATCGGGGTATTGATTGGCTAAATCTGCTGCTCTTTGGATTTCTTCTGCGTTGTACTCTGCTTCTTCATTGTGATTTACAGGCATATCTGTCCATGCGTTTTTACAGTCAATCCAAGCTCCAAGCATAACATACATTTCAAATGAAGGGTTTTCTTGTTTTAGTTCTTTAATGGCTTTTAAAACATTAGAGGCATGAGCAAGCCTAACATTGTAGGTTCTTAAAACACGAATTCCCATGGCGTGCATGATCTTTAAATCTTGTTGCAGATCTTCAATACTGGGTTGTTTATCTCTTGTATTGAACCTATAACCGCCATAAGAAATAGCCTGATAGTCAGGATTGCCTAAAATATCTTTTGCTGAAAGATTTTTAGAAACTTTCGTGTTCTCCATTTGTCCTTGTTCTTTTTGTTGTTTTTTTTGTTTTCCGCATGAAATGAGTAATACCGCTAAACATAATATCGCTATGTAAGTTATTTTTTTCATGAGATTAGTTTTTATTTCAATATTGATTTTTCAACGTAAGCATGAATATATTTGACTTCACCTTTTCGTTTAAATATTGATTTACTCACATCCGCAGGCACTTGAAGTCCATCAACAGACTTAACATTATCGTTTTTGTAAACAATTTTCATATGGCTTTTGTCTGCAATAGTATATATTACAGGAATCTGACCAATGGTAAAACACAATGAATTTTCAGGTATTTCAATTTCGTGATTATTATGATATACATCTACATACTTAATCATTTTTGCATGGTCAAGGAATTCGTCTTTTCTTAATAAGTCTGGTTTAAACACCAACTTGCCTTCATGTATAAATATCCCTAATTCTCCAAACCTACTCAGTATATCTTCTTTAACCTGACCAGTCATTCCCGGTTGTTGAGCACCTTTTGAATAAGGTGTATGCGAATAAGGATCTGTTGAAAAAGCGCCATAAAGTTGAGGTGATTTATGTACACCTATACCTTCGTTTATTTCGTAATAATGTTCAAGTAATTTTCCAACGGTTTGTGGTGTTTCATGACGATCTATAGCTTGAACGCAAGTTTCTAAAACGGCTAGTTGTAATTTAGAAACCATGTGCCAGTAAATTGAACCAAGACCTTCATAGCCATAAAATGTTCCTGATCGCCCGGTAAAGGCTTTATGATTAAATACTTCTTCATATACCTCTAGTACTTTTTGATAATCTTTTTCAACTAAGTCTGAATAAGTGCTGTCTTTAAGATTGTCTAATTCAGCTTTTAAATTTTTATTATTATTAAAGTGTCTGTTGAAATGGTAATTCCCCCTGATGTCTTTTTCGATGATGTCGGTATTGCCATCTTCTATAAGTTTGTGAAGTAAATCTGAAGATTTCACCAATTCTTCCGGAACATTATTTCTTTCAAGATATCCTTTTAAACTCTTGTTGGGGTACAACATATAACTATACTGATCTTCTCTAAATAACTTACTATTCTTTAAGGCATCTAATAAATTTACAGCTTCTTTAGAACTCAGGTATTTTGAACTTAATGCCGCTACCTGACCTTCGAGCATTTCTTCTAAATAAGAAATAGAAATATTATTATCATCCTCTAAGGTCATCAAATTATAGGCATGGTAAAGATTGTCTTCCCGTTTGTTGGCCTCAATAGATTGTTCCATAAATTTCAGGGAAGCATCTATAAATGATTTAATGTCGGTAGACTTAAGTGATACTTTATCTCCTGAAAAACTTTTGTTATAGATATGCATTCTAAAATCACTTGCAGGCTTAGCCAATCCATCTAATATGGTTTTTCTATCCTGATCTGATATATCACCATTTAGCACATCCTGATGATTTGTAAGTGTTTTGTGCATTTCTACAAACACTTCGTGTAGTTCTTTTGATATCTGGTAATCTTCTGTGTTATCTATTTTTTCAAACACTTCTTGGAAAAACGCTAAAAACCTTCTTAAGTAGCAAAGAGTAACCATAGACACACCATTACCAACTAATGCGTTGTTAGCATCGTTCCACTCAGGGCGTTGTGTATTCATCCAAATCCCTCCTTCTGGTATAAAGTTTGATATTTTAGCTAGAGTTGTTGCCAGAATTTTTTCGATAAAGTTCACGTGTACTACCTCTCCTTTGTTGTTTTCAAGAAGAGCACCATCGGCTCCAATTTTATCTCTTTTTTGTCTTATGTCTTTATCTAAATCGTGATCAAATTCAATAGTATCTTTTGGATCCTTTAAGGTATCCTCGTAAGATTTAATTCTATACGGCACATTGGCGTAAACGAAAACATCAGATTTAAATAAAGTGGGGAGTTTACCCGGCTTTAAGTTTTCTAAAACTTCTAAGAATTTCAGCAGATAGATAATTTGATGATCCCCCCAATATCCTATGTAGGACCAAGGATCGTCGGGTTCAATAACTTCCCAGTCAAATCCATCTTTGGTAACTCGATATGGATTATAACCATCAAAGGTTGTAGCGTTTAAAAATTTATAGATCATACTTTCTATAAACTCGGGGTAAGAATAGGATAAGCTTTCCCAATTTTGAAAAATATCCCTCCAATTGCCTTCATAATCTAAAATTTTGGTACCATCTTCAGCTTTGGTGTTGATTGAAAACTGGTTCCATGGTCGGCTAGGGTCACCGTGTCTTCTGCTAAATTTCAAGGGCAAATATTCGAGCGCGAGCCTTGTAAAGTCCTTATCGCTTTCTTTATCTACCAAGGTCTTTAAATCTTCTAAAGAAAATTCCTCCCCTAGTTGTTGTAAGTCATCAGAAAAATCATTGAACACCTTTAGATTAGCATTCTTCAAGTAATTCTTAAAATCCCATAATTCTATAGTGTAATTATCGTCAAAAATCCCACCGCGCATAATGTTATACATGGTATTGGAGTAATGGCGAATATCTCTTAATTCGTCGGTAGAATACTGCAATCCATCGGCTGAGGCGTTAAGATTGAAAAGCTTTTGCGTACCGGTATCAATATCCTTTTTAATACTTTTCTCTAGATCATCAGCGCCAATAATTTGATCTATTAATGCTATAACCTTAGAATGGTCGTAATTTACATCTGCAATTATTTTCCATGTTTTAGTAGATTTGGCATCTATGGATAAATTTTGATGAACAAAATATGCGCCTTTCTCAGCTTTAACATCATCTTCCTGATAGAGTTCTGCGCCATTTCTAAAGTTTTCAAGCTGAAGAGAGGAAACAAGATATGTTGGGTTTTCTACTCCAAGAGACCAAGCCACGTTGGCTTTGAGGGCTTCACTCGGCTCAGCTTTATCGACAGGTACAGCACTTAAAGCATAGATTCCAAGACCAGATATAACTTCTAATTCATTCCTCTTGTAGGCATCAACCAGATTACTCTGCCCTGATTGTAAATCACTATTAACGCTTGCCGGCAGTATATTTTGAAGTCCATCAAGGATTTCAAGATTGACTACATTTTCAGCCAAATTTGAAATTGAAGCCTCTTTAATAAAACCAAAATCATCACCTGAAGAAAATTTATATGTAAACTTTAAACTTAAATCATGGTTGATTTCTTCAAATATGACTTTATTACCCCATACGTTTTTATAAAGGTTTCTTGAAATCTTATATTGGTCTGCAAAGCGTTTGGCAAAGGGTTCCCAAAACCTTAGACCATCATTATGTTTGACTTTTACTATGGTTTTGCTTCCTGTGATATCTGCCGATTCAGTAATTTTATCATCGGTATAGTAAGGGAAAAGCGCATATTCCTTATTTTTTCTTCCCGCAGTAAGCCCTCCATTACTAGACAAAAACATCCAGTGGTTATACGGACTTACAATGCTCATAAAGAACGGTCTCTGATGATTACTATCTGAGATTTTAAGGAATTTTTCCCCTTTAATTTTTACAATTTCTAGTTGTTCTTGGTGTGTGCTCACGTTTAAATTAAATTTATATTTAACAATCAGTTTTAATAGATGATAAAACTAAATAAAATATTGGCATTAGGAAGGTTTATTGAAGTTCTAAGGAAACATTATCTATTCTTACAAGACCAGCATCTCCATTAGAGTCAAATAAAACCCTAGCATCTGGTGCACCAAAATCCTGTGAACTAAATGTTAATTCAAACTGCTGTTGGGTATCTGTAAGGTTGACCGTTTGAACATCATTAGAAAAGTCTCCACCACTTAATCCTATTCCTGCAATCAATGTACGATTGGTATCGGACCAAGCATCAAAGGTTAAGACATAAGTATTGCCTTGTTCTATCGGAACCTTTTGACTTAGGTTGACGAGAAATGGCTGGTTGGGGTCTGGATTTGTAATATTTACCTCATAGAATGAATTTCCATCTTCGGTTACCACAGGTGCTGGTGCATTATCATCTACACCTTGAATCCATCCCTCAGAGCCATTTTCAAAATCACCGTTCACCACTAAAATCAATTCAACATCGACAGTAGCCTGATATGTATCGGTTTCACCATTAGCACTAGTCGCAGTAAGACTTACAGTGTAAGTGCCGTCATTTTCATAAGTTTTTACAGGACTTTTGAGAGTAGAATTAGTTTCATCACCAAAATCCCATTCAAAACTTGTAGCATCAGTAGACAAATTACTGAAGGTAACGGTTCTATTATTGATATCACTTATAAATCTGGCTTCAAAACCCACAAAGTCTATTCCACTTTCACTGTCTTCACAAGACATCAAAAGTAGAGAGAACACAAATAATGTTGTAAATATTAAATTTTGTTTTATTTTCATTTTTAAAAGATTTTGATTATTCATAAACTCTTACGTAGTCCACTATCATACTTTGCGGAAAGACTGTCTCGGCATTAGGAGCTCCCGGTAAATCACCACCCACAGCCACATTTAATATGATGTAAAACGGTCTGTCATTAAACACCCACTCCCCTTCGCCATCTGTTTCGTCGTCTACGTCATCAGGTGTAAGTGTTAGGTATAACACATCGTCAACATACCAATTAATTTGATTTGGTGACCATTCTATACCAAAAACGTGAAACTCTGTATCAAAACGATTATTCTCTAGAGTATATTCTTTAGAAATAGATTCTCCCCCGCTATAACCCGGACCATGTATAGTTCCAAACGAAGTTGTAGGTTCATCACCAAGATATTCCATGATATCTATTTCACCGATTTGCGGCCATTCTTCACCATCGCTATCTTCACCCAACATCCAAAACGCCGGCCAATAGCCTTTTCCATAAGGCAGTTTGATACGTGCCTCGAAGCGGCCATATTTCTTTTCAAATAAACCTTTTGTTACAAGTCTGGCAGAGGTGTAATTACTGCCCTCAAAAGATTCCTGTCTTGCAGTTATACTAAGAACACCATTTTCAACTTTGACGTTTTCCGGTCTGTCTGTGTAATATTGAAGTTCGTTATTTCCCCAACCCGGAATACCTTGAGCTGAACCATCCCCTATTTCAAAATTCCAATTTTGAGGATTTGGTGCACCGTCTTGGTCAAATTCGTCTGACCATACAAGGTTATTTCGTGTGACGACTTCCTGAGTTTCATCCAGGTCACAACCTGTAAGGCAAATAGAGCATATCAAAAAAGCTGCTATATATTTCATTTTAAAAGAATTTTTATAATTAAATGTTTTCATATTCTAGTATTTTAAACTTACTCTGTATAAAAATAGATATTATCTAAGAATATATTTGATATAGTTGGCACGTTAGAAGGACTGGTAGAGTTAAAGAGTAATAATCCTATTCTGTTCCTATCACCGAGTCCTGAAAATTCTGATAAAGGGATATCAAAGCTTACCCAATCATCTTCTAAAAGTTCTGAACCACTAATGAGATAGGATCCAACAGTTTCAGGCGATCCATAGTTTGTTAATTCTAAAAGTAACGTATCGCTGTCCTGAACAGCTTCTTGCACATTAATATCAATATGTAAATGAGTTAAATCCGTTGCATTTACAGGCTGAACAGCTTCTGACGGGAAGGTAACGTCATTAAACACAATACCCACAAAATTTAAATCAGTATAACTAATAATAGATTCAGGTCCAACTGGCACAATGCCACCTAAAGTTTCCTGAAAAGGTTCAAAGAATGAATTGTATCTCGACACTGGAATATCTTGATAAGCGTCACTAAAAATAGAGACTACATCTTCAGCTGGTCTAGTTGGTGTAGGCGCAAAATTAAATCCTCCTTCAACATTTAATGTTAAAGAACCTTGAGCAGCTTCATTACCTAAAGAGGCTGTGATAGTAGTTTCACCAATTCCAAAAACGTCAACAAGACCATCTTCGTTTACGGTAGCGACATCGGGATTTGAGGATTCATAATCAAAGTATCTTGGAGATGGTGAAACAGTGACATTTTCTCCAGATTCAAGGTTAAAAGTTGAAGTTATACCAGTCAATTGTATAGGTACATCGAGAAAACCATCTTGCTCTACATCTTCACCATTTAAAATTCGCGGTTGAGACTGACCTATTGTACCAAGCTTTTCAAATTTAATCTCGTCAATCCAAAAGGTATATCCAAGATCAACCGTTCCTGGATCTCCAGAATCATCTGGGGTTATATCTAAATCAAATGCACCCGCTGAAAACAAAAACAATCCTTTTTCTTGTATCAACTTGCTTGAGTTTGGTATTGGTATTGTCACCTTTCTCCAATCAGTTGATAATTGTATGTCGCTTATTTCAACAGGGAATGGACTTGTCTCAAAGTCGGTTCCAAAGCCAAAAGTACCAACTGTTGCGGTTGTTGAACCTTTAACCCAAAAAGTTAAAGCATCATAACCTGTTAAATCCCGACCATCTCCTCTATCTTTAAAAATACCGCCTACAAATGCACCATCTGGATCGTTAGGCGCAGGAACATCAATTCTAATAGATGATGTTCCTAAGTAAGCTTCATTATCGTCTGTTCCAAAAGCTTCAGGATTTGCCCCTCCTTCAGGATCAAAAGAGATAAAAAACTCATCGGTTAAACCCACCGGGTTATCCGTATAAACTTCAGCTGTCGTAGGAAATGTAGCCGGTACTGCTGCATCTGATACGTCTCTTTCACAACTTGTCATTAGCATTGCTAATAAAAATACAAGTCCTAAATATTTTAAATATGTTTTTCTAATCGTTATCATATCGTTATTGTTTTCCAATGTTAAATCTTATATATGTCATAATTTCCCATTCAGAACCGTTTGGAAATCCAACAGGACTTACAACTGGGTCTGCATTAAAAGAACCCAAAGGTGTGGCATTGGGTGAATATCTTGGTGAGAACTCATTTAAGGATCTCCAAATTCCTCTAACACCAACTTGTGTTGTTGGTAAAACATACCATTCCGGTTTACTCAAGGTTGTTGATAAATCCAGCATTAATTGTAATGGGAAGGTCAAGTTAAAATCTCTATGATAGTCAAATGGTCCCCAGTCGTTAACTTTAATATCTCCCTTAATCCAAAATTTCTTATATCGGACATCGAGATTAGCTCCAAATCTATCGGTAACTAATCGTTGATCATCACCTCGAGCCTGACCATTACCATAATAGAAAGTCCCAACTATTCCTAACTCAGGACTTATTTTTGAGACTACTCTAGCGTGAGCCTCCCATAAGTCTTCTGCAGGAGCAGAATTTGCAAAGGCAAAAAATTCACGAGTATCTAAGAAACCGATATGGGCATCCATTGTTGTTGGAAGATGTCTATAGACAAATCCGGCACTCATGGCGAACTTGGCATCTTCTGCTTTGTTGTTATCCCAGTTGTACATATAAGTTCCTGGAGTTGGATCATAAGTAAATAAAATTTCACCTGCTGTGGTTTCTCTATTCCATCTTACGGCAAATGGGTCATCTATAAAATTTCTTAAACGACCTGGAGCGTCAACTCCGTTTGGCATGGGGTCTACAAGTGGTTGTTGCCACATAAAGTTGGGTGCAATCTGCCATTTACCAATATTGTAAGTAAAACCTGATAAAACATTTGCTTGGTTTCCGCTACCAGTATCCTTAAGTTTCCAGCCGGTAAAAGTTAAAGTTGGGTCTGCCCCACCATTGGCAACAAGTCCCATCACCGAGCCTTGTGCATACCAGTTAAATTTACCACCGGCGTATGTGATTTTGGCTTTACCACCCCAGTTATCATCAGAATTAACTTCATCTACCACGACATTTCCATTATCATCTATATCCTGAAAAGTACTACCGTTAAGCGGCGCTCCGCCCCATATACCTCCTAGAGTTAAACCAAAATTACCAAATTCACGTTCTAGCGCAAGAGTTGCTCTTTCTGTTGGCCATGGTGGAATTACACCACTTCGAACCTGATTCTGATCCAGTACACGACGTCCATTTTCATCAAATTCTAAATCTGTTTCTAAATCTCTGTGATAAATCCCAGTGACATCCCAATGTCCGATTCGTTTAGAATATTTAAACAACATGGTTGGATTTGCACCCCACCACAGCTGTGGACCAATTGCAGCTTTCAAGCCTTCTAGATCACCTTTGGCATCTATTTCAATTCCAGAAATGATACCACCATAGATGTCTAAGTTAGGACCGTAGTTGGCTTCCGGATATAGCCCAAAGAAATCACCTTCGTAACCCCAGTGGTAGTGTCCTGTTCTGTAGAATCCTCTTAAGTCAAAAAGATCGTGCTTCCATTCAAATTCAGCTTGATAGAGGTTTAATCTGTTTACATCTTCTAGTGTGACGTCACCCTGATCGGTTTGTAGAGTAACAATGCGGTTTCTATTTTCATAAAATATTTCGTTAATTGGGTTTTGCGCTACATCGCCAACAATATTAAACTGTACATCGTAGCTTACATTTGGTGCTGGTTTACCTCCAATACCTATAAAGTAGGATTGCATTTGGTCAAAACCAAGTTGGTTTGGAAACGTATTTTCATCCGGATTGGGATTATCCGGGGTGGTAATTAAACTTCCACCAGTGTAGAATGTAGACAAATGGGCAGATAGTCTGGTTATTCCTAAAGCATCTGATCCGCCACCACTCATGGCAGCTTTGTCTCCTCTTGCTTTTAAAACCGCATCCATTAAAGATATATTTTTAAAGTAATTATCTACAAATTCTGCATTAATGCCGTCGGCGTATGGATCCATTTTATGAGCTTCTTTTAAAGCATAATATGCAGCTCTTGGGTACAATTCGTACAGGCCTCTTGAGTTAGTTGGCCCTTTTGCACAAACTCCAAACCACTCTTCATTCATATTATTACTACCTTCTTCATGGTCTCTTCCATAACCAGGGTTTGACCATGATGCGTTACTATCGTGTACATCAAGATTTTTGGTTTGGCCATACTTCCACCATCCATCGCTAAACTGAAACGTAAAACCACCAATAGAATTTCCAGCTTTCCCAAGACCGGCTGCATTTTCATAAATGTCTTTCCAGTTATTTACCATATAATAGGCTTGAGATTTTTGGTCTTCTTGGTTTTCAATTGCATTAAAAGCATCGGCACCAAATTCTGTAAATAAAACCGGTTTACCATACACTTCTTTAATGACTTCAAATGCATTACCAAAAGATTTACCTCTATACATATTAGTACCATATATATCAACATCCTGACATTCTTCTGCAATGATGTCCAAGAATAATACATCACCATTACATATCGCTACGGGAGCATTGCCGTCTATAGCTTTCATCATTTTAGCGGCCTCGTTCATTAGTTTATACATCGGTCTTCCTCTGGCTTCCCCTACAGCTTGTTTTTGCTCTTCACCTTCAGGAAAATCTTCGGTTTCTGCTCCAGCCCAAAACAAGCCATAATTATTTTCATTACCTAACAAATACAAAAGTAAGCCAGGAGTACCCTTATAGTTTTCTGCAAGCGCTCTAGTTTCTTCAAGAAGCAGCTCCTTTGTAGCCGGATCGTCATATTTTGTTACAGGAGTCCATACACCATCTAAAGTTAATCCATATCTACCAAAGGAATGGTTTAACATGGTATATATCCCGTAGTTCTCGTAGATGTATTTGATCCATTTGGGTTGAATGCCTGTATATAGACGAATAGTATTAACACCCATATTTTTTAAGAGCCCCATCTCTGCGTCTAATGCCGCTTTAATGATGTCGTCTGGTTGGTCCCACAAACTATAATTAAAGTTTGTTCCTCTGGGAAAGTAATCCCAGTTCATTCCGTTTACCATAAAATCTTTGCCATTGACCTGAAGAACTTGTCCTCCCTTATTATCTACAACTTTTACAACCTGAGATTGAGAAAAAGCCAGAAAAGATGTTAAAAGGAATAGTGTCTGAAAAAAAATCTTTTTCATAAGATGAATTTTTTGCATTGTACATTTCAAACTTAAACGTTTTCGTTAAATAAAACAAAAAAAACAGCTTAACATCAATATAACAAAATAAAAAAATAATTCTGAAAGGCGTGATTATTTAATATAATACTGATATTCAGTTGATTATTTTTTTAAAATAATTTGTTAAAATACAACAATGTATAGTTTATGTTAAGTGATTTCAAGAGATTATAGAGTTTTAAACTGAAAGTATATAGTTTGTCAAACTTACGTTTCTGTCTAAATTCATCTTTTTACGCAATCGATATCGTTTAATCTCCACACTTTTCGGTGATATATTGAAAAGAGGCGCAATTTCCTTTGAAGTTAAATTTAGTCTTAAATAAGCGCAGAGTTTTAATTCATTGGGCGTCAACTTAGGATGTTTTGATTTTAACTTTTTGAAAAAGTCTTTATCTGCATTATTGAAAGCTTCTTCAAAAAATTTCCAATCATCTTTATTATTCAGATTTTTATTTATAGTCTTAATTACATTTTTTACATCTTTGTTATCAGCTTGTAAAGGTTTCAATTCGGATTTGATTTGAGATAAAAATTCATTTCTTTTTACCATACTCATTGTAGAAATCGCCAATTCTCTATTTTTATTTTCAACCTCAACTTCGAGCTTTTCATTTTTAATTCTCATTATTTCTTTTTGATTTTCAAGCTCGTTGATTTCTAATTTTCGCTTTGAATCCTTTTCAATTTTACGTTTTTTCTTATTGTAATTGCTTTTGTAAATTAAATGTATGCCCAAAGCGAGAACTAAGAGTATAAATATATAAACTACTATCATGAGATTAGATAAATAAAAAGGCCTGCTAATGCTAAACTCATAAGAAACAATTTCGCTTATATCATTTTGTCCTATTCGACTTCTAGATTGAAATGTATAATTTCCAAATGGTAAATTTTTATAAACGACTAAACCATCTTCATCCCAGTCACTCCAATCCTCATCATATCCTAATAATTGATATTGGTATTCTGTTTTAAGAAGTGGGTTATAATTGTATGAAGTTAGCTTGAAAGATAAATTATTAAATTCTGCATCAATTTCGGTGGCCTGATTGTCAAGTGGAAGTTTTTTTCTCTTATCATGTATATTAAAAACATTTACGCTATTTAAGAGGATTTCTGGTGTAACTTCTATCGATTCAGGATTCTTTATTTTGATATAACCGTTATTCCTACCTATAAGATAGGTGTCTGGTTCGATACGACTGACATTCTCATAACCGGATATTTGATTTCTATGTTCAGCATTGATGGGTATTTTTTTTATAAAATATTCATTCTTTACTGAACCCAAAGTTACATAAGTAATGTCTGTTTTACTAAAAATCCATATTTTGTCGTCCACAGTTTTATCAATTCTTCCAGATGAATAATTATCTGGAATATAAAGCCTTGACAGGATACTGTCTTTTACAAATCTTGACCCATCTTTGTCATAATAAAAGATACCGTTTTCGTAAGCATAAAAGGTCTTAGCCTTTAATTTCATAATTGAAGAATAAAGCCCTTTGTCTACTGAATTATCTTTTTCTACTGATATAACTTCGGTATAGTCTTGATTGATTTTTAATTTGTAAACCCCTTTATATTCATGATTTACTAAAATTGTATGAGCGTCAATAAGTTCAAAATATTTGGTCGAAATATCAAATCCCTTTATTTTCCTGTAATGTTTCCAGGTGTTGTTTAACTTTTTATATAGGTGAAGGCCTTCGTAATTCCCTGTCATTAAAGTAATAGAGTCAATAATCTGAAAACCCCAGGTCCCTTCTGCATTTTCAAGTAATTGTGCATTGTTTTCTCGTACAATGTAAGTGCCATTATGGTGCCCACAAAATAAAGTATTATCATAACTAAATAGAGTCCATACTTGGCCATTGGTGCCCTTAACCAACTCATAAGTATCATTTTTCTCATCAAAAATAAATAAGCCTTGATTTGTTCCTAAATAAAGGCTACCCTTGAATTTTTTAGAAGCATAAATTGTACCCAAATCACCTTTTTGATCATTGAATATCGAAACATTCGAATTAATATCTACAGAATTAATCCCATTATCCAAACACAGCCAAATATTATCTGCACTGTCTTTAAATAAATTTAGTACGGTATTGTTACTAAGAGCATTTTCTTGATTGAGTTGTTGAACTATTTTATTGTTAGAAATTTTTATCAGACCATTAGATATAGTACCCAAATAGATATCATCCGCAATTTGCAGACTACTATAGACTGAAATTTCTGAAAAAAGGTCTTGTAGATTATCAGGTCTATAAAGAGTATTGTCCTCAAGGCTCAATATGCCATTATTTTGGGTTTGGGCATACAAAACATTATCTATAGAATAAATATCGATAAAAGTACTATTCTTGAATATTTCGGTTGTGTTTACAGCAACCTTCGCTCCGTTGACTAGCTTAAAAAGACCATTATCTTTTTCGTGATAATACAGGACGTTATCCTTTATTAGCATTTTTGTATATTCTGTATCGGAGGGAAATATCTCAAACTTTTTACTATCAATATTAAACATGTAAATAGCATCGAGTGATTGAAAAATAATATAGTCGTTTAATGCGGTGATATTCCAAAACTGTTCGTCCTCTATAAGATTCAAATCTTTTGAAAGCGAATGGTATTCATATTGATTATTATCATCTTTTTTCCAAACTCCAAATTCCATGTAAGCACCAGTGTAAACATCATCACCTTTGGCATGAACAGACCTAAGAATCGTGTTATTTAAAGACCCCAAAAGCTCCCACCTTTGACCATCATATTTAAGCAGGCCTTTGCTATTGGCAAAAAACATTGTTCTGTCTTTAGTTTGCGTAACCGACCAATTTTGATTGTCGGCACCATAAATATCTGAGGTATATATTGATACAGGCGGAATATTCTGTGCGTAAACACTGAAATTATCTATCGGTATCAAGATAGATATGATAAAAAAGACTAAGAGTTTTTTTAGTAACCGCATTATGAATTTATGAATATGTTGTGGCTGTGAGTT
>CAYMXD010000014.1:0-14560 GCA_964394095.1 uncultured Mesohalobacter sp.
ATCATCAGCCCATGGATGAATCCATGGGCTATTTTTTTGGATAAATTATTTTACACCATGTTTTTAATTTTGATTTTTAGATAAACCGTAAAAAAAATTTAATTTTAGGATTACCCTTTTAGCACAAAAGCTGACATTCTCGGTCAGCTTTAAAAATAGTAATGTTTCCGGATTTTCATTTAAAATTCAAAGTTTTCTTATGGATTGAAAAATTATATTTATTTTTAAAAGCATAATTTTTGTTATGCCAGCTAAGCTTAGAACCATACGACCAATTTTAGTTTTTTCCCTTTTATCGCTTTTTGTCTCCTGCGGAGGATCTAAACGGGCGGTGACCACATCTTCGAATGCCCAACAAATCACCGATTATGCTAAAGGATTTATCAATACACCCTACCGTTATGGCGGGACAACCCGACAAGGTATGGATTGCTCCGGATTGATTTATCAGTCGTTTTTACAATATGGTAAAACACTCCCCAGAACGACTAAAGACTTGTCGACCTACGGACAGAAGATAAAACTGAAACGCGTTCGTGTGGGAGATTTACTTTTTTTTAAAACTTCAAAAAAACTATTTGGCGGTATCAATCATGTGGGATTGGTCGTGAAATCTAATGGGCGTGACATTCAATTTATCCACTCGACATCAAGCCGGGGCGTCATTATTACAAGTTTAAATGAACAATATTGGTCTGATGTTTTTAAGATTGCTCGGCGGGTGTTGTGATGTTTTAGTGTTTTAAATATTGACTTTCCTTAAATGGCCATGATTTGGGGATCCTTCTCGCATTTGTATTTAAAATAAAATCACCACAGAGACAAGGAGGACACAGAGAGAGGTTCCCCTTAGCTCCTGCCTTTCCGGCAGGCTGGCCCAAAGGGAGAATTTGTGTAATTATTAAAAATACAAATAATTGCATGTAATTAACTATACTGAAAATAAAACCTCTTAACTCAAAACATTTCAACTTTTTTATTCTTCCTAAACCGAATATTCAACATTTCAATGATCAATGAAAAGAACACCGCAAAATAAATATAGCCTTTGGGGACGTGATGGTGTAATGCTTCTACAAACAACATAAAACCGATTAAGATTAAAAACGACAATGCCAAAATCTGAATAGTTGGATATTTATTGACAAAATCACTGATTTTTTTAGCAAAAATCATCATGACTATAATGGAAACGATAACAGCAATTATCATCAAGATGATTTCTTCGGTTAGCCCAACAGCAGTAAGAATAGAATCGAAAGAAAACACCAAATCTAAAGCCACAATTTGGACAATGGCCTTACTAAAAGAACTGACTTTTCTCACAGCGGTTTCCTTTTCATCACCCTCGACTTTGTGGTGAATTTCAAAAATACTTTTCAGAATTAAAAACGTACCACCAACCGCAAGTATAATATCGCGCCAGCTCAAATCAAAATTGAAAATACTTAAAACGGGCTCAGTTAAACCAATGATCCATGTAATGCTAAACAACAAAGCAATTCTCATCAACAACGCTAAAGTTAAGCCTACATACATACTTTTTTGCTGCTGGTCTTTTGGTAATTTTCCTGAAACAATAGATATAAAAATAATGTTATCTATTCCCAAAACAATTTCCATAAAAATTAAGGTCAAAAGTGATATCCAGATTTCGGGTTGAAGAAATATTTCCATAATACAGGGTTTGATTATAAACAACAAAACTAATAAAACATCAAACTAAACCATGCTAAATTTTTTAAGCTGATTGTTTTATTTTTACAATAATCTGAATACTTACATCATGGGCGGAGAAGGCAGCATACAGCAGATGATTAACAGTCTGAAAAACAATAAAAAGTTACTCAGACGAAAAAATCGTTTCGAAAAGGAAAAGCCTCTAACACAATCAAAAACAGCTCTTAGCAGTCAACTGAAAGCTAAAAAGGCAACTCCAGAACTTTTAGAAAACATAAGAAAAGACGCAAAGAGAATCCGAAAAAACTGGTTGATATTCTATTTGATTGTAAGTTTACTTACAATTGTTTCAGTGTTTTTGGGGAGGTATATCTATAATCAACACCTCATTGATGAAAAAAAAGCCAAAATAAAAGAAAGAAAAGAAAGGTATTTAAAGTTTAAACAAAACCAACTAAAGGTATCACTAGATAGAGGGGCCTATTATATAGAACAACAAGACTGGAATGCCGCTGTTAACGCTTTTGCTGGGGCTTATAATAATAATCCTGATAATTATGAAATAGCATATAAGTTAGCTCATGCCTTGAATTTAAGCTGTATTAAAAACGAATATCGCTGTCAGGACTACTATACATTTCTGAAGATGCTTTACAAAAAATATCCAGACAAGCAAGAAAAGCTTGATCAATTGGGGTCAAGTCTAAATAAAGATATTCAAATTAAATAAGACTTACTTGAGTTTAGTATAAATGTAATTGTTCATCAGCCACGAAAAAACTGCGTAAACGATAGTCACTCCAACGACTATAAGGCCACCTTTTATCAAAAGCTCTTTGTTTTCAATCTCATTTGCTGGGGTATCTATATAGATAATAAGTAAATTAAATCCTCCAACAATAATCCCAAAAGCTAAGCCTTGTGTTAGTGTGTATCTAAAAAAACCCTTTCTTCTAACTTTTCTCCATTTTTTAACAAAACGCTTATCGCTTTTACTCATGGGTCTATATTATTTTAAAGTTACAGAATCTATTAAAAGTGTAAATTCTTCTTCTTTCTTATTGGCTATCAAAAATCTGATTTCTTCAATTGTAGAAAAATTGAAATTGGGATAATCTAATTTTCGGCCTCTAAATTGTGGAGCAAACTTACTCAATTTAAGTCTTAGGCTTTGCCATTCACCAGTAGTTTCAAATTCTTGAACATAGGATTCGCGTTGGCTTTTGCTCCCCTTAAGTCTAAATTGATAGGTTTTTCCATCACCTTTTATCTTTAAGACAATGTGACTTTGATTTGGTTTAATTTGAATATCTGTTAAAAGTCTTACAGAAGCAAAGCCACCATTATTTGCTAAAGACACCTGGCCATCAAATTTTCCGTGACCGTTTTCAGTTAAACTGATCTTGCTTTTAGACAATCCACCCATGACACCATCGTTCACAACTTGCCAATCTTGAACAGCATTGGTTTTAGAAAAATCGTATATGACTGTATTTTCGGTTGACATTGAAATTAGTATAGTAATAATAAGTTTAGTAAGAACAGACATTTGTGCAAATTTAATATCTATAATTTAAATAATTTACAATTTAAGAATTACGATACAGATTACTAAATAAAATGTATGGTTTTTATCTATTATAATATTGTTTTAAAGTTTAGGTACAATTGTTTCTGTTTTTATTGAAGTATTAAAGGGTTTAAAATGTGAATGCCACCTATACACTTTATTAATACCATTCCATTTTTACTATTTATTTAGTTCATAGGGCAATTCTTCAAAGCCCATATTGTACAAAGTAAAGGCAAACACATCTACCTGTTCTTCAATAATCATCGAAGTTGGCTTACCGGCACCATGACCGGCATCAGTTTCAATTCTTATGAGGACAGGGTCACTGCCGGCTTGTTTCGCTTGCAGTTCTGGGGCAAATTTAAAGCTGTGGGCAGGAACAACGCGGTCGTCATGGTCTCCTGTAGTTATTAGAGTAGCTGGATATTTTTCTCCTGCTTTCACATTGTGTACCGGCGAATAGCCGTACATATATTCAAACATGTCTTTGCTGTCTTCAGACGTGCCATAATCGTAAGCCCAACCTGCTCCGGAGGTAAAGGTGTGATACCTCAGCATGTCTAAAACACCAACGGCCGGCAAAGCCACTTTCATTAAATCGGGACGTTGGGTCATGGTGGCACCAACTAAAAGACCTCCATTAGAACCACCTCGAATAGCCAGATAATCTGAAGATGTATAATTTTCTTTAATTAAATATTCTCCGGCAGCTATAAAATCGTCAAACACGTTTTGCTTTTGCATTTTTGTACCGGCTTTATGCCAGGCTTTACCGTATTCTCCTCCGCCGCGTAAGTTGGCAACAGCGTAAATACCGCCTTGTTCCAGCCAAATGCTGTTTGCGGTACTAAAACTGGGCGTAAGTGAAATGTTGAACCCGCCATACCCGTATAAAATTGTTGGATTTTTTCCGTTTAATTCAATGCCTTTTTTGTGGGTAATGATCATAGGAATTTTTGTGCCGTCTTTAGAGGTGTAAAACACCTGTTGACTTGTATAATTTTCAGTATCAAAATCTATTGCTGATGCACGGTACAATTCTGAGGTTCCATTTTCAATATCATATTTATATATAGAACCCGGTGTGACATAGTTGGTAAACCTGTAATACAATTCATCTTCACCCTCTTTTGCACTAAAGCCTCCTACGGTTCCTATTCCCGGGAGTTCAACTTCGCGAATTAATTTTCCTGACTTGTCGTATTGCTTGACCTGCGATATGGCATCTACCATATATTCAGCAAAAATATAACCACCACCTGTAGATGGGCTCAAAACAAACTCGGTTTCAGGAATAACCTCTGTCCAATTCTCCGGAGATAAATCAGGGAAAGTCGCACTTACTATTTTTCCGTTAGGGGCATTGTGATTGGTGTACATGAGAATAGTAGCGCCATCATTGTCAAGAATATTCACATCACTTTCGTAATTATCCATTACTGGAATCATTGCTGAATTTTTATCAGACAAATCTTTGACAAATAATTGATTACCTGATGTGGACTTAGAAGCAGAGATGGCTAAAAACCTATTATCTTCAGATACTCCTCCTGATACATAACGATGCTTTTCCTCTTTAGTACCACCAAAAATTAGTTGATCTTCAGACTGTTTTGTGTCCAACTTATGGTAATAAAGTTTATGCTGATCTGTTTTTGCAGACAATTCGCTGCCTTTTGGTTTGTCATAACTGGAATAATAGAAGCCCTCATTAGCTTTCCAGGATACTCCGCTAAACTTGACATCGATCAAAGTGTCTTCTATAACCTCTCTGGTCTCCACATCGCTAATAATTATTTTACGCCAGTCGCTGCCACCTTCCGAAATAGAATGCGCTAAAATTTTGCCATTTTCAGAAAAACTCAAGCCTGCTAGAGAGGTTGTGCCATCCTCACTAAACGTATTGGGATCCACAAAAACCTCTGCGTTTTCCTGCGAATCTCCTTTCTTGTATCTGTAGATGACCGATTGGTTTTGTAAACCGTCATTCTTACTGAAATACACATAGTCTCCCTCTTTAAATGGAGCGCCTACTTTTTCATAATCCCAGATTTCAGTTAGTCTTTTGTTGAGTTTATCGATATAGGGAATCTTATCCAAATAAGATTGTGTGACTTTATTTTGGGCTTTTACCCAATCTTCAGTTTCATCACTCCGATCGTCTTCCAGCCAACGATAAGGGTCTTTAACTTCTGTACCAAAGTAAGTGTCTACTGTATCAACTTTTTTAGTTTCAGGATAATCTAAAGTATCTTCAGAATCTGTGTTACTTGAATTTTGGCAGGAAGTAAGTGCAAAGCAAAAAATCATAAGGCTAAAAACATATTTCATAATAAAGGATTTAAATAAAGGTTTAAAATTACACTTTATTAGGATTTTAAAGCTGATTTTATAAAAAACTTAGAAATTAGAACACTATAAATGAAGTTTCTGAAAAATTCTAATACAAAATTTTTAACAATTCCCGAAAAAATAATCTTATTATTCAAGTGATACAAATTTTTATTTTAAATTGCTTGCTATTTATTTAAAATGTTAATTTATTTAATTTCTAATGAAATGAAACCCATTACAGCATTGTGTTTGATAATGTTTTTGCCATTTCAAGTCGTTTTATCGCAGTCTGCCCCAGAAACTATAGATGATAGTTACAGCACTGCTTTAAATACAATATTAAATATTAATGAAGCTGACGGGTTGCTCCAAAACGATTCTGATGCCGATGGTGATAATTTGGTGGTTGAGAGTTTTGTTGTTAATGGTACTGTATATCCTGCCGGGCAAACGGTAAATACTTTAGGAGGAAGTGTAACGATTAATCAGGACGGCAGTTTAACCTACAACCCTTCAGGGGGTTTTGAGGGTACAGTCCCAGCGATTGCTTATTTTGTTTCAGATGGAACCACAATAAGTGCGGGTCATTTATCCTTAACCATCACAAGCCCCGGGCCACCCGAAGCTCAGGATGATTACGATACAGCCGATATTAACACTACATTAAACGTTCCGGCACCGGGAGTTTTAGGTAACGACACATTCGAAGATGAGGACAGCATAGCTGTGGTTAGTTTTACAGTAAATGGGGTAACCTACAATCCAGGAGATACCGTAAATCTTGGAAGTGGTGATTTTACGCTTCAGGCCGATGGGAGCTTTATTTTTAATCCTGCTCCGGGCTTTACAGGTTACTTGCCACTTATCAGTTATACAATTTCAGATGCTAACGGTACCAGCGAAGCAAACTTGTTTTTAGGCGTTGAAGACGTTGAAAACCTCATTCAACTGCAAGGTTTTAGTTCCTGTAATCAAGGCTATACGGTTAATGGAAACTACAGAATAGAATATACTTTTAGCTTCGGTAATTTAAGTACTGCCAGGGATTACCATACCTCCAGTCTAATTAAAACGGTAGATCTCATAAAAGATTTGGATAATATTTACGGAAACGGCTGTGTGATTGAAGTAGATGATCTCACTATTTCTACATCTTCACCATTTGACTACATCGATAACCCCTATCCTATGGATTTTGATTTAGATTCTGCTAATCAGGATTTTGTAGATGGGATATCTGCCAATGTGTTTAACTCAGAAAACATCAATGAAGCTATTTTGTACCCCAGACAAATTGTAACAATCTCGTATTGTATTGTAATCGAGCCGTTTTGTGGTGGCAGACCAAACCCCACGCCTTCGGGCTCCGGAATAGACTTTGAGGCCGTC
Organism: uncultured Mesohalobacter sp.; assembly: GCA_964394095.1. Lineage (GTDB taxonomy): Bacteria > Bacteroidota > Bacteroidia > Flavobacteriales > Flavobacteriaceae > Psychroflexus. The sequence goes on from CAYMXD010000014.1 coordinate 6,977, forward strand.
CTAGACATCACTTCTTCTACTGACCCTACCGACACCTCACTGTTACTTACAGATTTTCATACCTCAGAAGCAATTCTCACGGCCGGAATAAATATACCGGAAACCAGTCCTGAAGAAAATCCCGATGGCACATTCGATTACGAAAATTATGTGATTATTACCAATCAAGGAAGCTCAACGGCGAATAACATTAACTTTAATATGGGTCTGGGCAGTTTTATAGACAACACAGTTGAGTTTAACACACTCACAGTTTCTCAGATATCTGGACCACCCGTAACGGTCAACACAAACTACGATGGTGACACCAATACTAATCTTTTAGCTCCAAACAACAGTCTGGCACCCGGCGAAACCATTGTGCTCGAAATATTTCACCTCACAGAGCCCCTTGGTGTATCTGCCAACTTTCCTTTTCCTCAGGTAAATCCCTCTATGACACAGGGCGACCTGGACGGTTTTGACGAAAGCACCCCGGAGAACCAAAAATTGTATTCTTTTGTAACCTGGGAAGATGGTCTGGGCAACCACTTAGACCGCTATTATCTGTCCGATGCCACTAACAGTACAGCCACAAACGATCAGTGCGATTGTTCTGAACAAAGCCTTTTTCTGGGCTTTACATCAACTGCCTCGAGCGAAAAAATCATTACAAGTACCAATCCCAGTCCCAATGGTATTTTAGAACATGAGGAATATACTTTTGAATTTACATTTACCAACTTAAGTCCAATAGTCGATTTAAATAACCTACAGTTACAGGAGGATTTAAGTGCAATCTGCAACGATAGCCCTGTATTTGTAGGTTCCCCCCAAATTGTTTTCAGTACGGCTACTACAGACCCTAACCTAAACCCAAACTTTGACGGCGATACAGATGTGAATATCTTCGACGGGAATTCCGGGCTATTAACCACTAATGAATCCATAACTGTAGAGCTTACCGTAATTTTGCTAGAAGATTGTATTGGGGATAATACCATTATTTTTAGTGCTACAGACCCCGCTGGGATTCTAACAACAAGTGAATCTGAAGTTTCTGTAGATGCCTTTACGGATTCTGATAATGATGGGATTTCTAATGTAATTGACATTGATGATGATAATGACACGATTCCGGATATAGAAGAATACGGCGGTCTAGACCCCTTAGATGACCATGATGGAGATTCTATACCCAACTACAGAGACACAGACTATGGCGTGGATGCGAATAATGATGGCATTGTTGATATTTTTGACTTTGACGGCGATGGTGTGCCTAATCATTTAGATTTAGATTCTGATGGTGATGGCATTTATGATATTGACGAAGCCGGCAATCAAGATCTAGACACAGATAATGATGGCCGAACCAACAATCCCGTTGGCGAAAATGGTTTAGATAATACCGTAGAAACCGATGATACCGAATCTGCTGCTATAACCTACACTATCATTAATTCAGACAATGACCCAAACCCAAATTATCTAGATATAGATTCTGATGCTGACGGTATAGTAGACAATATTGAAGCACAACCCACAGATAATTATAGCGCTCCTAATAATACAGTAGATGAGAATGGCTTAGACACGGCTTATAATGATGGACTTACCCCGGTAGATACCGATGGCGATACAATACCCGACTATATTGATATCAATTCTGATAACGATATAAGAGATGATATTATTGAAGCTTGGGATTTTGATAGCGATGGCATACCGGAAACCAATGCTTCTGGCATAGACATAGATAATGACGGGCTCGACGACGCCTATGATAATGACACCTCTCAGATAAACCCTACAAATGCACAAATCCCCACAGATTTTCCCAATGTAGATTACGATGTTACATTTGAAAGAGACTGGAGAGAAATCATGGCTATTGTAGTATTAATCTCAGATGTTTCAGCTGAAGAAGGCAATGATCTGGTATTTACTATTTCCTTGGTAAGGTATATTGATAACAGCATTCCTATTCAATCTCCAACTCCTATTGAAATGACCCTTTTTACAACCGATGGAAACGACGCCGCAGGTGTGTTTAATGTTGCTGTTTCTCCTTTTGACTATGCTGGCGTAAGCGATTTTGATATTATAATTCCTTCTTCTACTGAAACTTTTGATTTTAGTGTATCTTCTATAGACGACAATATTTCTGAACAGGATGAGTTGTTTACCCTGAATGCTAATATCACATCAGAAAATACTGTAAATACTCAAGCTGAAGGTATAGGGACAATTTTAGACAACGAACCTCTACCAACTGTAACATTGAATGATGATATTGTCTTTGAAGGCGAAGATTTAATTTATAATATTTCAATTGATATCCCAAGTTCTTCACCTGTTGAAATTGATATTGTAAGTGTTGATAACACTGCCACCTCACCGGAAGACTATGTTTCAATTGACATCACTGTCATTATTGAAGGAACAACAGACCCCTCAAACCCAAATTTGGACGGAGGCAGTTTTAGTATCACCACACTTTTGGACAATCTTAACGAGCCGGATGAAGAGGTGCTATTGGTCCTTGGTAATGTAACTTCTAATAATGTTTCCAACCCAAACCTCAATCATACAGGAACAATAATAGATCTTAATCCTGATCCTTTAGCCGTTATTTCAAATGATGAAGTTGTAGAAGGAAACACTCTTGTTTTTACAATTAGCCTTCTCAACGAAGAAGGTCAACCTATGGCCAATCATTTACCGGTAGATTTTGAACTTGAGACAATAGATATTACAACAACTGAGAATTTAGACTATCCCTCATTGAATGAGTTTAGATTTATACCTGAAAATCAATCTTCGCTAAGCATTCAGATTCCAACCATAAATGATAATTTGAATGAAAACACAGAATACATGAATCTCTCTGCAACTATTATTTCTGGTGACGTGTCAAATTTATCCAATGTTTTACTAGGCTTAGGAGCTATAAAAGATAATGATACGCCAAATTTATTTTCGCCAAATGGTGATGGACAAAGTGATGTCTTTAGAATTGGTAATTTGGACAATTTTCCTGACTTTAAATTAAGAATTTTTGACCGATGGGGCAGCGAAATTTATAATTACAATAACAATGGGAGAGCAAATCCACAGTGGTGGGATGGTACTAAAGATGGTGAACCTGTTATTGAGGGTGTCTATTTTTACGAACTGGATTACAATGACGGCGTTACAAAACCCAAAACCGGATTTATTCAACTCATCAGATGATAAAGCTAAACTTTACATATAAAAGAGTTTTACCTGCACTGAAATTGATGCTGTTCAGCTTAACGCTGTTGCAATTAACTTCAGCCAATGCCCAGCAGGTACCGCATTATGCGCAGTATATGTACAATACACAGGTGCTTAACCCGGCCTTTGTGGGTTTACGATCAGACCTGAATGCTACTTTACTCTCTCGAGGCCAGTGGATAAACGTTGATGGTGCACCGCAAACGACTACGTTTTCTCTAAACACCAGATTAAATTCAGGATTTGGGCTTGGCGCTGTAGTCATTAGTGACCAAATAGGCCTTTTGGATAATACCAACCTTAACCTCAATGTGTCCTACACCATTCCAACCTCTCAAAATGGTCGATTAGCCTTAGGCTTAAAAGGTGGTTTAGGCTTTTATAATAATGATTTGGCCAGTGGAGTCACGGTAGATAATGAGGTATATGCCTCTACATCCGGACAGTTTTTTGATCTGGGCTTTGGCATGCTGTATAGTACCAATAAATACTACGTGGGCTTATCGGCAATGAATATATTTGAATCGCCGATGTTCTTTGTTGAAGATGATATATCAACCATAAAAGGTTTGGAGCGCGCCAATTACTTTCTTACCGGCGGAACGGTATTTGAACTTTCTAAGTTTGGCGATGTTAAATTTCTGCCTTCAACCATGATAAAATATACACCTACATTGCCTATATCTATTGACCTCAATGCCAATTTTAGATTTAATAATATTTTTGAATTCGGTGTCTCCTACCGTCACCAAAACTCTGTAAGTGCTATGGCTTCTGTGATTTTATACAACAGAATAAGAATAGGATATGCCTACGAAAACTACTTTACAAGCGCCGTCCAAAACCTCAACACCCATGAAATTATTCTAAGAGTAGATTTAAAACTCAACCGTAAAAACAGATGGCTATTTTTAGATTGTTGTAGTTTTAAATAGTGTTGTAATATTTATCTCATCGCCAGCGCTCGTTTGCAACGAGTGTCTTAACCTATCATTTAGGTATAAATTATCAACAACCAAAGGTTAATCCAAAGCATCCTTATCATATCTTATTTTAACCAAGTGAATGAAAAAATAAGTTTCATAACAAGAATGGGGCATACTTTATAAGTTTTGCTAGTGAGTTTGTAAAAAAATATAGGTTATAAAAGCAATCTTCTAAGACTAGCGCTAGCAAGTGATTTCATAGTAAAAAACATACAAGCGATAATCTAAAAAGAAAACAATATCATAAATTTACATTCAAATAACAATCAAGATGAATGAAAATATAAATGAAAAATTTATAGTTCTAAAAGAGATAATAGCAAATAAAATATTGCTAATCAGAAATCAAAAAGTAATGATAGATAGTGACATCGCTGAACTTTATGGCGTAACAACAAAACGTTTAAATGAACAGGTTAAAAGAAATATTAATCGCTTTCCTTCCAATTTTATGTTTGAGTTGACCAAAAAGGAAAAGGCACAGGTAGTCGCAAATTGCGACCACCTTGAAAAACTAAAGTTCTCACCAGTTTTACCAAAGGTTTTTACAGAACATGAAATTATGATGCTTGCTAATGTTTTAACCAGTGAAAGAGCTATACAAGTCAGTATTCAAATTATAGAAGTCTTTATTAAAATGCGAGAAATGCTCACCGATAATTTAAGTTTAAAACTTGAAGTTGAAGAAATCAAAAAGAAGCTATCGAATCACAGTAAAAACATAGAATTGGTATTTAATTATTTAGATGAATTGATGGAGAGAAAAGACAATAAAAAACCTCGTAAACAAATAGGTTACAAAGCTAATAGAGATTGAATTTAAAAGTCTGCAAGACAAAAAATCAGGCATACTTTTAAAAGCACTCGTCTAAGAGGAGCGCTAACTTAGTCTTTAAAACTTGAAGTTTTAATACCTAGCATACCTATCCCGAACCACAGCCTCCGCCTCTTTCCCGTGCACTGAAAACCGGTTCTCCTGCCAGTCTTTATATTCTTCGGGTTGATGAAACCATTTCCATAAAAAGCCACCGGCAAACCAATGTTTATCCCAGACACTTTCCATCAAACCTCTAAGCAAAACGGCCTGGGCCTTTTCATTGACCTGTCCTTCTACGCGGACTGAATTCCAGGGTGCTTTGCCGGCATAATCGAGACTGCGATATCCAAATTCTGTAAATAATATGGGGCGCTTGTGGGTTTCGCTTAAGGTTTTGAGGTCGGTATTTATAATTTCCCATCGGGTTTTGACTGCCTCTATGTCCGGAGTTTGAGCATCAGAGATGGGAAAATATGCATCTACGCCAATATAGTCCAAAGACGACCAAAAGTTTACCTTATCCATCTTGTCCCAATTTTCAGCATAGGTCAATGGCCCTGAATAGACCGCTCTAATCAAGGAAATCAATTCGACCCAAAATTCAGGCCTTTCTCTCACAAAGCTATTGAGCTCCGTGCCAATACATAGCATTTCAGTTTGGGTCTCTTCAGCAACTTTGGCAAAATCCAGAATCATAGTTTTATATTGCTCTTCAAAGCTTTGCCAATCGTTGTCGTTTAGCATAGAAATATCTCCGGTAAAGTCGCCGTTGCCAATCCAGATTTGAGGTTTCAGCATGACCTTGATGTTGTTCTTGTGCATCATCTCAATGCTTTGCTTTACACCATCTATGCGTTCGCCGTACCATTGCCGGGTGTGGTTATAATGCAGTGTATGACTATCCAAACTTTTCATAAACCCAAAGGGCATGACAGACACCCAATTGGTCTGCATTTTTAGAACAGGTGTGATGTGTTTCTGCTGAATGCTATCTCTGGAAGCCACAAAACTGAGGCCGTTGATTTTCGATTTCTTCAAAGAATCCGTTTGACATTGTCCAAGAATTCCAAGGTTCAAACATAGAATTAATAAAAAATTAGCCTTTCGCATTGGACTATTGTTTACATTTATATCGTAAATATGGGTAAATATCTTTAATTGATTAGTTTTACCTACACATTTTTGCACTTAGTATTTTTTAAAGTTTAATAATGCAACACATCGTTATCATCGGAAATGGAATTGCCGGCGTAACAGCCGCTCGTCATATTAGAAAATTTTCAGACCATAAAATCACATTAATTTCAGCAGAAACCAAACATTTCTTCTCGCGTACTGCACTCATGTACGTGTATATGGGCCATATGGAATGGAAACATATAAAACCTTACGAAGATTGGTTCTGGGATAAAAATCGTATTGAATTAAAACAAGGCTATGTGAAAGCTGTCGATTCTGAAAATAAGCAACTGCATTTTGCAGATGAATCTCAGTTGAAATACGACAAACTTATTATCGCTTCCGGCTCTAAACCCAACAAATTTGGTTGGCCGGGACAAGACCTTAAAGGTGTTAGCGGAATGTATTCTAAACAAGATTTAGATACCATTGAAAAATACGCCCCAAACAACAAAATCTGTAAACGCGGAGTGATTGTAGGAGGAGGTCTAATTGGTATTGAATTGGCAGAAATGCTCAGCACCAGAAACATACCTGTAACTATGTTGGTCCGGGAAGACAGCTTTTGGAACGGCGTTTTGCCTAAAGGCGAGTCTGAAATGCTCAACGAACACATCCGTGACCACCATATCGATTTACGTTTGGGGGTAAACCTTGAAAGCATCAATCCCGATAAAAACGGCAAAGCAAAATCAGTCACTGTAAAAGAAACAGGCGAGGAAATAAACTGCGATTTTGTCGGCCTAACCGCCGGTGTAAGTCCAAGCATTGACTTTCTAAAATCCAGTGCTTTAGACCTGAACCGGGGTGTTTTGGTCAACCGCTATTTAGAAACCAATATTGAAGATATTTACGCCATTGGTGATTGCGCCGAACAACGTGAGCCCATCGGTAACAGACCTCCGATTGAAGCGGTTTGGTACACCGGTAGAATGATGGGCGAAGTAGTGGCGCAAACCCTCTGCGGCAGACGAACAGCCTATAACCCGAGCCATTGGTTCAATTCAGCTAAATTTTTTGATATCGAATACCAAACTTACGGTTGGGTACACAGTGAAAAACGTTTGCCGGCCTATGAAGCGCATTTCCACTGGCGACATCCGGAAAAGTATATTTGTATAAGCATAGCTTATCATAAAGAGACCCAAAAATTTTTGGGCATCAACACCTTTGGGATTAGAATGCGGCATGAGGTATTTGACCGTTGGTTAACCGAAGAAAGGGATTTAGATTATGTGATGTCAAATTTAAAACAAGCCAATTTTGATCCTGAGTTTTTTAAACGTTACGAAAATGAAATTTTAGAGTCATATAATAAGCAATTAATAGACGTATGAAACTAAATCCAGACCTCACAGGTTT
>CAYMXD010000015.1:0-14514 GCA_964394095.1 uncultured Mesohalobacter sp.
GTTAATGCCAGAAACGATTGGGCCTCTAACATGCCGGAGGATACTAACTCTCTGTTTTACAAAGGTGCATCTGCTTCATTTTTGCCTACTGCTGCCATTGAGGGTCTTAGATCCGAAACGCTTAATTTCTTAAAAATTAGAGCCGGTTACGGTGAATCTGCAGGTTTTGCGCAAGGGTTTCCAACCTCTGTAAACATAAATGCCAATGCTCAAGCATTTTTGAATAGCGGGGCAAATGTAGCCACAAATACAACCGATAATTTCTTGGCAAACCCTAATTTAAAGCCTGAACTTTACTCAGAATTTGAGTTTGGTATCGAGTCGCGTTTATTTGATAACAGGTTATCTCTGGACATGTCTTATTTTGACAGAATTTCTGAAGATTTAATCGTAACTCAGCCCTTAGATCCCGCTTCCGGTGGTACCCAAAGACAAACCAATATTGGTGAAGTCACATCATGGGGTATAGAAGCCGATTTAGGTTATGATATTTTTAGATCTGACGATAGAACCGGTTTTAACTGGAGATTGAATTCTAACTTTACACTGATTAGAAATGAAGTCACAGATTTGGGTGTTAATAGTGGTGGTGCCATTATCTATGCCGGTTTCTCTGATCTCGGTAATGCTGCCATTGAAGGCTTCCCCTTAGGAACCATGGTGGGAACCAGAATAGGAAGAGACGAAAACGGTAACTTCTTGGTAGATGGTAACGGCGATTATGTGATTGAAAACCTTGATGAAACAGGTAATATACCGGTCATAGGTGACCCTAACCCTGATTTTGTTCTTAACGTGGGCAGTTCTATAAGTTATAAAAATTTCAATCTTGGTTTCTTGATTAACTACAGACAGGGCGGAGATATTTACTCTTCTACCGTCGCTAGTTTATTAGCTAGAGGCTTAATCGAATAGACTCAAGACAGAGAAAGTAAGTATATCTTACCTGGTATAAGTCAGGCTACTGGGGAACCTAACACAACACAAATCAATAATTCAACCTATTACTTTAATAATGTGTTATTTGGTCCGAGTGAACTTCAAGTGTACGATGGCACAACTTTAAGATTGCAAGAAGTTTCTCTTGGATATAATCTTCCAAAGAAACTATTAGAGAAAACACCATTTGGTTCAGTGTCTTTAAGTGTACAAGGCTTTAATCTTTGGTTTAGATCCTTTAATATCCCGGAAAGTGCCAATTTTGATACCAATGTCGCTGGTTTAGGTGTTGGAAATGGTGCCGGATTTGAATTTCTAACCGGACCAAGTAGTAGAAGATACGGGTTTAGCGTTAAAGCAACATTCTAAAAAAAATCATGATATGAAAAATATATTTAAAATACTTTCAATTATAGGCCTCTTAGTTATGAGTGCTTGTGAAACAACGGAACTGGATTTAAGAGAAAATCCAAATAATTTAAGTGCCGGCCAGGAAGATCTGGATCTTGTTCTTAATAATATTCAATTAGAATTTGTAGATTTTTTAGATGGTACAGGTGGTCAGGGCGATGGTTTTGGTAGAATAGGTGCCGAATTGTGTAGAATAGACTATATGTTCGGTAGAAATTATACCAATGCATACGGGCCTGCCGGTTTTGACGACGAGTGGACAACGGCCTATGCAGACATGCTTTCGGATATAAGGTTATTAACACCAAGCGCTGAAGAACAGGAATTATTCGTTCATATTGGTATTGCTAAAACCCTAGAGGCCTTTACGCTAGTCACTTTGGTAGACTTCTTTGGAGATGTGCCTTACACCGAAGCGGTATCTGAGGAATTTCCAAACCCGCTTAGAGATTCGGGTGCGGATGTGTATGCTTCTGCACTAACACTGCTGGATGAAGCTATAGCCAATTTTAACCTTGAGGCCTCTACATTACCAGCTATAGATTTTTACTACAATAATGACGTGTCTAAATGGATAAAAGCGGCTAATACAATCAAGATGAAGATTTATCTTCAGTCAAGATTAGTAGACTCCGGTGCCATGGCCAGTTTTAACGCTATTGTAGATTCGGGGAATTATATCACATCTTCTTCAGACGATTTTCAGTTTGGCGCATGGGGTACAAACGAAGTTCAACCGGATGTTCGTCATCCCAGGTATACAGAAAGTTATACTGTTAATGGCGGGATTGATTATATGTCTAACTGGTTGATGAATACAATGCTTGAAGATAATGATCCTAGAATACGCTATTACTTTTACAGGCAAGTTTCAGAAACTCCAAATAATGATAATCCTAATGAACAAACATTACAATGTTCTGTACAGAGTGTGCCGGCTCATTACCAAAACACGCCTTTCGCAGATATATGGTGTTCGTTGCCAAATGGCTATTGGGGTAGAATACACGGTAGTAACGAAGGTATTCCACCAGATGGTTTCTTAAGAACGCTTACAGGCGTTTATCCTGCCGGTGGTGCGTTTGACGACAGTAGATTTGAGTCCCTTGGACAGGGAGATGGCGCAGCAGGCGCAGGCGCAATAACCCCCATAATATTGGCATCTACAGTAGATTTCTACAAAGCAGAAATGGCTATGGCCAATGGTGATATGGGATCTGCAAAAACATTTATGTTAGATGGCCTGCAAAAGTCCGTAGCTAAAGTGACGACATTTGCATCCAACGATCCAACAGCAGATTTGTCTTTTGAGCCAACCGCCGAAGACATTGCAGATCATGCTGCAGATGTAGCAGCGAGATTTGATGATGCTGATACCGATGAGGACAGATGGAATGTTTTGGCAGAGCAATTTTTTGTAAATCTTTACGGCAATGGTATTGATGGGTATAACTTCTACAGAAGAACAGGATATCCCACAACAGTAGCGCCTAATGTAGAGCCAAACCCGGGAGCATTCATCAGATCTTTGTTTTATCCTGCAAATCACGTTAACAACAACATTAATGTGACCCAAAAAGAAAGTGTAACACAACAAGTATTTTGGGATAACAATCCTGCATCTCCCGGATTCCCGGAACAAAATTAAAAACTAATAATTATGAAAAGAATATTTAAATTAACATACGTATTACTTGTCTTATGTATAGTAAGTTGTACAAGTGATGACAGCATTATCACTCAAGTAGATGATAATGTTGAAAGAGGAGCTATTCTGCGAACAATTGAAGCAGATGCTCTGAACTACGACTTAAGAGACGATAGTCCTTCCTGGTCAGTTACTGTAGAAATGGAGGATAATAAACAAGGCGATTTACTCGACAAGGTTGAGGTCTTTGTGACTTTCTTTGACAACACCCTTGAAAATGGTACAAATCCTGTTGATAAATCACTAGTCAAGACTGTAACGGCTGCCGATTTTGAGAATGGCCCGAATGACCTGCCTCGTTCAAGTTTTGGAGTTTCACTGGCAGAAGCCGCCAATGCCGCAGGCTTAAGTGATAATGAATACACCGGTGGTGATGTATTTAGAATAGAATTAGAACTCAACCTGACCGACGGAAGAGTGTTTACATTAAACGACGTTAATGGGGGTGTAGCCGGCGGCTCATTTTTTCAATCCCCGTTTCAGTATAGCCTTCCTTTAATAGGTTGTCCTCCAAGACCAGGAGTTTACACTATTGAAATGACAGATGCATTTGGAGATGGGTGGCAAAGTACTACTGCCGATCATGGTCCTGGTATTCAGGTTTTTACGGATGGAGAATTACTTGCAGAAGTAGGCATCTGTACCGCCTATAACAATTCTATGGATAGTTTTTGTACAGGAAGTGGAAGTTCCGGTACAGCTTCATTTGAAATACCTGAAGGTACTCAATCTGCGACTTGGATTTTTCCCGGCGATTTTTGGGGTGAAATGGGATTTGAAATCTTTTACGGTGAAGGTGAAGAACAAATTTCAATTTACTCTGCAGCCGAAGGATCAACATCTGCCGGAGAATTTTTCGTTGTACTTTGTAACTTTGATTAAGCCGCAAGTACACGAAATAAGGAATACTTTAAAATTCAAGCTTAATAAAAAGCCTCATTTTTTAGCCTTTTTTAAGAAATCACCTCAGTTTTGAGGTGATTTTTTTATTTTTATGAAATTATAAATCCCTTTAAAATGGGGGTGTATGTAACCTTAACGTTAATTTTTAACACATGAGTTTTAAATTAAAGTGAAAAAAATTTGTTTGGTTAACTATTTATTGTGATTTTTGGCGTGGCTAATTCAAATAAATAAAAAATGAGAACAAAGTTTAAAGGAATTCTTACGCTACTTTTAGCGTTCGTAGTGCAACTGACGTTCGCACAAGAAAAGACAATCACCGGACAGGTGGTTGATGCAGATGGCTTACCTGTTCCCGGGGTAAATGTCATTATCAAAAACACAACTCAGGGTACACAAACCGATTTTGATGGGAATTTCAGCATTAGTGCTTCTTCTAATCAGACGCTTGTGTTTTCTTATGTCGGCTTTACGACTCAAGAAATTAGAGTTGAAAGCAAAAGTACGATTAACGTCACAATGGAGCCTAACTTAGAAGAGCTTGATGAGGTAGTTGTAACGTCTTATCAAGGGATTTTAAAAGAATCTGAAGTTGTTTCTTCATCTTCTAATGTAAAGTCTGAAGATATTGAGCAGGTTCCTATTGCTTCTATCGACCAGGTATTACAAGGTAATGTTGCTGGAGCAAACGTAAGACAAGCTTCGGGGCAGCCCGGGCAGTCTGCTAATGTTATTATTAGAGGTCGTACTTCTATTAATGGTGACACCGAGCCCTTATACATTGTAGATGGTATGCCGGTAAATAAAGACAACTTTAGAAGTTTAAACTCAAATGACATTGAGTCCATGCGTGTTTTAAAAGATGCGGCGGCTACTGCCATTTATGGTAATAGGGGCGCTGCGGGTGTAATTTTAATTACAACTAAAACTGCAAAAAGAAATTCAAACCTTTCTGTACAGTACAGAGGGCTCTACGGTGAATCCAATTTGACTGACTCAAATATTGACATGATGAATTCAGGTCAATTTTTGAACTATCAAAAAAATTTACTGCCGGGTAATCAATTTGCAGATGGTTTATCAGACGAAGTTATTACTGCAATATCGAACCAAACTAATACACAGTGGGAAGACATCATTTTGAGAAGTGGTAAGACAGAATCTCACGATTTAGTTATTACTCAGGGTGGTGAAAACATGAGTTCTTATACCTCTATGCAGTATTTTGAACAGGAAGGTACAACCTTAAGATCAAAATTACAGCGTTTTACGGTAAGAAATAACTTATCCGGTGGTGACGATAAATTTAGATATGGAACTAATTTAACCGCCGCATTTTCTAAAAGTGATTTTGTTGTCGATGCCGAAAGAGGCGATAACACTGGTGGACAATTAGACAATCCTTTTATAGTGCCATTCCTAGCATTACCTTACCTCGACCCTTATAATGGAGATGGTTCATTAAATAGATTTGGTACAGTTCGTTCCGGTGCTCTAAACTCCGATGGTTCTGTCAACGTAAGTGGTGCTAACGGTTTTATAAATACGCCTTTTATTGCACTAAACACCGCTGCATTTAATACCGATAGAGAAAATGAGTTTAGAATAACCGGTAGTGCTAATGCCGAATATGATATATTAAAAAATATAACCATTGGTTCTACAATAGGTGTAGATTATTTGAATATTGAAAGATTATTTATAGATTCTCCTAACAGTATTAGAGGGCTGTTAAGTCCAAATCAAGGTGCAGCCGAAGAGTTTTTCGGTGGGCAGCAGAGTGAATCTTTTAGAAGAGATTTTTCGTTTAACACTAATGCTTTTATAAGGTATAGCAATGTGTTTGCAGAAAAACATTCGCTTACAGCAACGCTCTTTTCAGAATATTTTTACAGAAACATTCAAACTGCATCTTTTACTGCTTTTGGTTTAAATCCTAAATTTCCCGGTTCTAGCGCAGGTTTTGTAGATCCATCTACATTCTTTCCAGATTTAGATGCTGAAACACCGGCGGCACCATTTATACCCTCGGTTGGTTCATTTGAAGCAGAGACTTCATTATATTCTTATTTTGGAAATGTAAACTATGATTATGATGGCCGTTTTGGTTTAGATTTAACCTTAAGACGAGATGGAACCTCAAGATTCCAAGAAGATCAAAGATGGGGTACGTTTTTCTCCGCAGGTGGTCGCTGGAATATAGATCAAGAATCTTTTATGGACGATGTATCGTGGGTTGACGCGCTTAAACTTAGAGGGAGTTACGGACAAACCGGTAACCAAGGCATTGGTTTCTTTGCAGGATTTCAGACCATCGCAGGTGGTAATGGATTTCAAAATAATCCAATCTTAAATGTTAACACTTTAGCCGACACAAATGTACAGTGGGAAACCACTACGCAGGCTAATATAGGTATAGATTTTGGTCTATGGAACAACAAATTAACAGGGTCGCTAGACGTTTATGACAAGCAGACCGAAGACTTATTCTTCCCCCTGAATATATCAACAGCCGGTACCGGTTTTACTGATGTGGAAACCAATGTTGGAGATATGCAAAACCAAGGGGTTGAAGTGCAGCTGTCTTACGATATTTTAAGAAAGTCTAGTACAAACCCTTGGGGTGTGAGAGTATTTGGAAACTTTGCTTACAATGAAAATGAAGTTCTAGATATCAGAAACGAACAGGGCTTTACCGGTAATACTGCAAGGATTCAAGAAGGAAGACGAATATTTTCATATTTCTACCAAAGATGGGCAGGTGTTGATCCCTCCAATGGTCAACCCTTATACCTGGATGCTGAAGGCGAATTAACGACAGATTATGACCCGGATACGCATGGGGTATATGTAGATAAGCAGTTTGACCCGGTGTATACCGGTGGTTTCGGGGCTAATATTACCTGGAAAAACTTTAGCTTAAACGGTTTATTCTCGTTTGCAGCGGATACTTACAGAAATAATGGTACCTACGCCATTACAGAAGATGCTTCTTTAGCAGCTAATGCTAACCAAAATGTAACCATGCTAGATGCATGGCAACAACCGGGCGATGTTACATCTATACCTAGTTTAGCATTTGGTGGACTTAGATTTGAGTCTGGTGATCGTTACTTAGAAGACGCCTCTTTTTTAAGATTAAGAAATGCAACCCTAGCCTACAATGTGGATAAGAAAACTTTAGATAAAGTTGGGTTTTTATCTGCAGTAAGAGTGTTCGCTCAAGGGACAAACCTTGTAACTTGGAGTAAGTGGAGAGGTTATGACCCAGAAACAGATGAAGTAGGTGATTTCTTTAATTTCCCTTCTCCTGTAACGGTTTCATTTGGAGTTGATATAACATTTTAAATAACATAACAATGAAAAGAATATTTTTAACATTTTTTATTGCAACCCTTTTTATGAGTTGCGAAGATCAATTAGACAGAGCGCCGGTTGATGTTTTGATTAACGCTACAGCCTTTGAAACTGTAGACGATATTGAGGCTGCCGTCAATGGTATTTATACCAGCTATAATCCTAATAATGTCCTGGATATCAATGAGATATTTACAGACAATTGTAGGCTAGGTTTTGATACTGGTGGCCAAAAGTTGAATATTTTAAACCAGATTGTAAATACACAGACAAATTCAGCCGCTATATGGGTAAGCAGGTACAGTACAGCAAATAACTGTAACCGCGTCATAGAAGCTGGAGAGATAGTAACGGTTGGTGCAGATGAACAAACTAAATTTGATAACCTTATCGCTGAAGCCTATGCGATGAGAGCCTTGGTACATTATGATTTATTACTTTATTACGGCGAAGACTTCACAAATCCAAGTGCTTTGGGTGTGCCTTATCAGGATTTTGTTTCCGCCACAGAAGCACCTACAAGGTTAAACACTCAGGAAACTGTTGATAAAATCAAAGCTGATCTTGATACGGCCAGTTCTCTCTTAGACGATAGTATTACGGCTAAAGATCGTGTATCTGAAAGTTTTATTACATTTTTAAGAGCACGATTGGCTTTAATTACCGAAGATTGGAATGGTGTTATTGCCAATACTAATCCAATTATAAATAATTTCTCACTGGCGAATCAATCGCAATACCAATTGATGTTTTTAGGAGACCAAGATCAAACTGAAGTTATATATGCCTATGATAATGTCAACGGATTTAATAGAAACGTAGCAGGAGAATTTATCTTTACAGGTACTGGTGGTAACTTCATCGGTATGGCAGATGGCTTGTTTGATTTATTAGAAGCAGAATCAATTGAAAACAACGATATCAGATTTGAAGTAAACACGAGAGATTCTGATCTTCCTGAGGAAAATACCATCAATAAGTATCCTGCAATATCGGGTTCTTACATTAACGATTTCAAGGTATTTAGAGCTTCCGAGGCGTATTTAATGAGAGCTGAAGCCAATGCTAGATTAGGTAATTTTGGAGCTGCTGCAAATGATGTACAGGCGGTAAGAAATGCCAGACGTGCATCAGAAGATACTGCTGAAGCTTATTCTAATCTCACAACAGCTATTGAAGATATCGCTTTTGAAAGACGTTTGGAATTATGCTTTGAAGGTCATAGATACGTTGACTTGAAACGATATAGAAGCATATTAAATGAAGGAATTGAAAGAGACCCTAGAGATTGTGATGGAAATATTCCTTGTTCTTTGTCTGTTGACGATAGAAAATGGGTACTCCCTATCCCTCAAACCGAATTGAATGGTAATCCCAATATAGTACAAAACCCACAATGGCAATAAAATTTAAATTATGAAAAAAATATTTTTAATAATAATAATAACTGCAGGTACTTTTATGTCCTGCGATAGAACGGAGGCTCCTGTTTTTGATGCCAATCAATTTGACACAGCCTATACATTTATTAACATTGACGCTGAAGAAACTATCTTAGGAGATCAGTCCATACAATATTTAGCCGTTACGAAAACTAAATTATCGGACGAGCCACAAACTTTTCAGATTGTGCTAAATGAAGAAGAGACAACAGCAGAACCTGAAAGTTTTAATCTACCGGATGAAATAGTTATTCCTGCTAACTCTTACGAAGGCTTTGTTGAAATTGGATACACTATAAATGGTTTACCAAGTGTACCAAGAACCATTGTTTTTGATTATGTAGTTCCAGAAGGCGTAAATGTGCTAGGTACAGATGCCTTAGAAGGTACTATCAATTTTGAAGCTGTTACCCTATGTGATACCGGAGATGTCAATGTGGATATCACAACTGATCAATACCCTGATGAAACAAGTTGGACTATTGTAGATGAAGATGACAATGTAGTCGCAGAAGGCGGACCATACGATGCTGCAAACTCAGATTTCAATGAAACTGCTAGCGGCTTAGATTCAGGATGTTACACCTTTACTATATTCGACTCTTATGGCGATGGTATATGTTGTGATTTTGGGAACGGTTCGTATGCTGTTTCATGTGCTTCTTCCGGCACTGTTATAAAAAGTGGAGGAAGCTTTGGGTCTGAGGAATCAGTATTTTTCTGTATTAATTAAAATAAAATTATTTAAACTATGAAACATATAAAAAATATAATATTTGTATCTACCTTATCCTTGCTGCTACTATTAGTGGGTTGTGATAACGTAGATGATTCAAGGTTTAATTCCAACCTTGAAGACGGATGGGTAGAGTTTAATGGATCTGGCACAACCGTCAATCCAGAATCAGAAACACTACCCGTAATCATCAATGTTAATGTTCCTCTTTTCAAAAATGGAATAGATATTGGTTACGAATTACAACCCGTTACTGGTGATTATACGCAATTTGTTACAGCTCCCGGCTCTTCACTTTTTGTAGAAGCTGATGATTCAGATAAGTTAGGTGTTATAGAATTAGAACTCCAAAATTTAACCGGATTATCTCAGCAAGTTGTTTTTGATGTTGTTATAACATCTACATCTATTGAAAGCGTTTCTGTTGGAGAAGATGATACTACACCAACGACGTACAGAGTGACTATACCTTGTACAAATCCTGAAACATTACCAAGTGACTATTTTGTAGGAGAATACACCATAACAGATGATGTAGCAACTGTTGGGCCTAGTAATGGGACGGCTAATTTTCAGGAAGGTACTGTAACTCTTAGCGCAGACCCGCTCAACCCTAATGTAAGGTTATTTAATTCACCGGCAGTTCCTGCCTTTACTGGTGGTGCTCCATTTTCATTTTCATTACTTTTTTCTTCATCTAACACTGTAACATTACAAAATTATACAGGTTTAGGTATTTCATGTGACCAAACTAATGAATATGGTTTTGGTCCTTTAGACGAAGCAACAACAAGTTGGGATATTTGTGATGATAACTCTATCACCATTACTTATATAGAAGATCCAAACGCTTCATGTGGTGGTCCATTTACATCCTCATTTAGTTTAGTTAAAAACTAAAGTTTAATTTAATTAAACTATAATTATTATCAATACCGTTTGAGTTTTACTTAAGCGGTATTTTTTTATTTAATATCACTTGTTTTAATAATAACCAATGATCTCCTGCTGTGTGGGATTTTTTTATATTTACACTTATGGATACACAACACATCATTTTTGGCGTACATCCCGTACTCGAAGCGCTTAAGGCCGATACTACAATAGATAAAATTATGATTCAAAAAGGCAGCGAACACTATCAGGAAGTTTTGAATCTTGCTAATAATCAAGATATAAAAGTAAGTTTTGTACCCCATCAAAAATTTAGGAAGTATCAATCTAAGAATCACCAGGGCGTAGTTGCCTTTATATCGCCGATAGATTTCGCTGATTTTGAAAGTACTGTAGAGGATGCACTACAACAAAATGATAAAGCTTTGTTTTTGCTACTCGATGGTATTACCGACGTCAGAAATTTTGGGAGTATTCTCAGAACCGCTGAGTGTGTAGGCGCTTCTGCCGTAATTATCCCCCAACAGGGAACAGCCCGAATTAATGAAGATATGGTCAAAACTTCTGCAGGTTCAATCTTCAATATTCCTATTTGTAAAGTTAATCACTTAAAAGATGCCATTTATTTTTTAAAGGCCAGTGGTGTTTCTGTCATAGGGGCTTCAGAAAAAGCTCATACATCCTTGTACGAGGCCGAGATCACAAAACCTGTAGCACTTGTTATGGGAAGTGAAGGATTTGGGATACATCATGGGATTATTAAAATATTAGATAATACCTATCACATTCCTATGCAAGGCCAAACTCAATCTTTAAATGTTTCTGTTGCTGCGGGTCTTTTTCTTTTTGAATTAATGCGATAGGTTTTTGTCTTGCTTTTTATCTTTTTTGAAATGATAAATAATTTGCACATTTTCCTGTGAAGTTTCTTCATTTTCTCTCATATCCGGGATAAAATTTCCATGTTCATCAAAAAGTTGCATAAACTCGTCATTATCCTCTTCATAATCTTCTCGTTCCCAGTCATATTTTGGTTTGGTGATTATTTTTGTTCTATACACCAAAGCCAGAATCAATCCAACTAAAAACCCGGATAAATGGCCTTCCCATGACATTCCTGTCTTTCCGGGGAATAATCCCCAAACTAAACTGCCATATACAAAGACAACGCTTAGTGATAAAGCTACAAGTCGGTAATATTTGGAGAAAATCCCTTTAAAAAATAAGAATGAGGCTAAAACATACACCAGTCCGCTTGCCCCAATATGATAACTCGGCCTGCCTATAATCCAAGTTAATAGGCCTGTAATCAGAATGCCATAGAGTATAACCGGTTTGCTGATTTCTCTATAAAAATAAAACAAGGCCATAGATAAAAGTAAAAGCGGTATAGAGTTATTAAATAGATGCTTTATGCCACTGTGTATGAATGTTGAAAATAAAATACCCTTTAAGCCTTCAATTTTTTGTGGATATATGCCATAGCTGGTAAAGTTCATATTAAACTTTATCTCAAACCAATAGACTATCCAAATGAGGAGTACTAATCCCAAAGGATAAATAAGAACGTCATGGGTATATTTAAAATTTGCAGACATAAGTTTATATCTATAAATATATCAATTTAATGTCCAACTTCATTTTATCTGTAATTATGTCATCAAAATTGTATTTTTGTCTTTATGAAAGCACCACTTGCAGAACGTCTTCGTCCAAAAAGCCTTTCAGACTATATCGGACAAGAGCATTTAGTTGGAGAAAATGGTCTTATATCTAAGATTGTAGCACAAAATAGTTTACCATCCATTATTTTTTGGGGCCCTCCGGGTATTGGCAAGACCACCTTAGCACAAATCTTGGCTAATGAGTTAGATAGGCCCTTTTATAAGTTAAGCGCTATAAACAGTGGCGTAAAAGACATTAGAAACGTCATTGATAAGGCCAAACAGCAAGATGGCATGTTTTCTCAAAAAACGCCAATATTATTTATAGACGAAATTCATAGATTTAGTAAGTCTCAACAGGATTCTTTACTGGAAGCCGTAGAAAAAGGCTGGGTGACCCTTATTGGTGCGACAACAGAAAACCCGAGTTTTGAAGTGATTTCGGCTTTGTTGTCCAGATGTCAGGTTTATACGCTCAACCCCTTTGATGTTGAACAGCTGAGGTCTCTCATCCAAATGGCTATTTCTAAAGATGTATATCTGAAGAATAGAACTATTAAAATTAAAGAAGATAAAGCTTTACTACATTTAAGTGGTGGTGATGCCAGAAAACTGCTCAATATTCTTGAGCTCGTGGTGAGTCAGTTTAAATCTTCTTCACAAGTTGAAATTGACGATGAATCAGTTTATAAAATTGCCCAGGAAAAGCCTTTAAAATATGACAAGGCAGGCGAACAGCATTACGACATTATTTCAGCGTTTATAAAGTCTATTAGGGGTAGCGACCCCAATGCGGCCGTGTACTGGCTGGCCAGAATGATTGAAGGTGGTGAAGATATAAAGTTTATAGCCCGAAGATTAATAATATTGGCTTCAGAGGATATTGGTTTAGCCAATCCAACCGCTTTAGTTATGGCTAATAATACTTTCCAAGCCATTAATGTGATCGGGATGCCGGAAGCTCGAATTGTGCTTAGTCAGTGTGTGATATATTTAGCATCTTCGCCAAAAAGTAATTCGGCTTATATGGCTATAAACAAAGCTCAAAAATTAGTAAGAGAAACTGGCGATTTGGAAGTGCCGTTGTCCTTAAGAAATGCGCCTACAAAACTCATGAAAGACTTGGATTACGGTAAAGCCTATCCCTATGCACATGACTACAAAGGTAATTTTGCTTACCACAATTTTTTACCAGAATCTATATCGAATGAAAATCTATACCAGACCGCAGAAAATGCCAAAGAGAAACAATTAAAAGCATTTTTAGATAATCGTTGGAAGGATAAGTATGAGTTTTGATTATTTTTTATTTGACATAGGCATTTAATGAATAATTATAACTGATTGATATACTATTTTTAAGTATGTATTAAATTCTCCGTGTAGCTCGGTGTCTTCCCTGCCTGCGGCCGGCAGGTCTGAGTCACTCTGTGTTATAGTTTTACCACAGAGGAAACACTAAGAAAGCACAGAGTTACACAGAGTTATATTTGCTCTTTTAACAAAAATTTAATTTGTTGTATTATTTATGTGCCTAAGTCAATTTTTTATTGTCTTTTGTAGACTAACTCTTGAACAGCATCCTTATTTTTTGCCAAATATTCTATGACAAGATCTCCATCTGCTGTAAAATAAGCTGCACCATCTATATCTTCAGAATCATAAGCATAGGTACCTGTGTCTGCTTTTTTTAAAGTGGCAACTATAGTTTCGCCTTTGTCTAAATATAGGATATAATCCTGACCTTCTTTTAGCAGCCAGTAAGAATTTTTATCATTGGTGAACACAATGGCACGCTCTTCAAATGGTAAATCCTGTTCTTCTGTGATATCTATACTCTTAGTTTTGTCTTCCAGGTTTCTGTCGACGTATTTATAAGAAACAGGTTCAAATTCTGAAAAAGCATCTCTCAATGCCTCTTGGTAAGCCTCTTTATAATCTTTTTCTCTACTGGAACCTGCACTTTCAAAAACAAGGTTGCCATAACAATTAAATAGTTGAAACCTTAAATTTGAAGTAAATAAGCCTTTGTCTTTTACTACGTTGGCTTTTAATGCAAGGCACTGATCTTTTGCAACTTCTTGTGGCAGCTCCTCACCTTCATTCATGTAAACTTCAAAACCCTCCTGCTGAAGTAGAACTCTGGTTAATACATTCATTTGAAATTGATTTGGTTCTGAAGTAAATGCATATTGTACAGGAACTATAACATACCTATAGGTTTTATCTGAATTTTGTGCAAAATTACAAAAGGAGGTCAGTACAAATAATGCAATAAAAAAATGTTTCATATTCTTTAATTTTCGAATTATAGAACGGTTTTTAACTCTCTTAAGTGTTCTACGTTATGGACTTCAAAATTAGGCTTTTTACCAAAATAAATGGCTTGCATTCCAAAATCTTTAGCACCTTGTATATCGGCTTCCAGGCTATCGCCAATCATGAGACTCGAGTGGTGTT
>CAYMXD010000016.1:0-13552 GCA_964394095.1 uncultured Mesohalobacter sp.
CATTAGTAGTAACAAGCCCAAAATTCCTAATTCTACAATTGTTTGAAGGTATTGGTTATGAAAATTATACTCGTAGTAACCGGGATACAAATTGTATTTTTTATGCTTATTTACGACTGAGGGTTGTGAAGCATTAAAACCCAAGCCATATAGAATGGTTTGAGGCTTATCTTCAATTATTTCAAGTCCTAATCTTATTTGGAACAACCTTAATCCTGTTCCAGTCCACGGGTACACTTTAGTGAAGTTTTGACAATTAAATATTTCTTTAAAATTTGTGGTTTGTTCAGTAGAAAACCTTTTTGAAATAAAATTATCGGGTTTTATCAAAAAAATACTGCTGATGAGCATTAAAAAAACGATAGCGATAATCTTAAAATTTATTTTGAGATGCTTTATCAACAGAAATAAGGACAACACAATAGATAATGTAATCAATAACTTTGAAGAAAGAAGAATAATAAAACTCAATAAAACAATTGCTGACAGTTGATATATAAAAACCTTATATTGTTTTAATAATATCCAGACGTAAGCTACAAAAGCAAAACTAGACGCATAAATGGCATTGAGTTTTGATGGCTCTACTAAAGTATGGTAAAATAGAAACTTTGTATGGCCAGAGGTGTAATAATTGATTAGCCCATTTGTAATAAAAAACAATGCAACAAACGCGTATATGAGGCTGAACTTATTAAAAATGCTTTCGAATTGTTTTTTAGAAATATCATACCCAAGACAGATGACTAATGGAATACATGCTAAAGGAGCTAACCTCATTATCCCTTTGTAAGTAAGAGAAGGTTCTAAAGACCATATTATAGATAAGGACATGACTAAATAAAATAGAATTGGCCATAAGTAATATGTTTTAAACTTTAAAGGTTTATTAAAATAACCAACTATACCTACCGCAAGGAGTAATAGAAAACTAATCGTACCGTAAGCATGCCTAAATGACTGAAATACTAAAGTGAAGACAATTGTTAAAGTATATACTTTATCCTTATATAATTGCCAGGCTTTCATAGTATTTCTTTAAAAAAATTGATGTAAGATTTGTTTATAATCTCCCAGCTATAGATGTTCTTTATTTTTAAGACATTGTTATGTATAGAATCTTTCCATTTTGTTTTGTTAAAATCCTGAATATGGGTTTTTATTTCATGAGCAGTTGAAAAGTATAATGCATTATGTTGTAGTATAGACTTGTTAAATGGATTGTCGTTTGCAATAATCATACAACTGCATGCCATTGCTTCAAGGAGTGATGGGTTTGTTCCCCCAACTGAGTGTCCGTGAAAGTATATCCTTGAAAAATACCTCAGGTTATTCAAAACATTGGTGTTGTATATGGCCCCTAAAAATTTAATGTTTTTGTGATTCTTGAAGGTTTCATTAAGAGATCTTCCTAGTTTGGTTTTATCTATATCTCCAATAACAATTGTTTTGTATTTATCATCTTTTACGCCATCAAGAATGGTATCTATATTATTTTCAGGTTCAATTCTTGCTATAACAATATTATATTCATTTGCTTTCAGGTTATATTTGGAAAGAACCTTCAAATCTGGATTTTCGAATACATGTGCCCCGTAAGCTATAAATTTACTTGATTTTTGGTAGGTGTCTATCAAGTATTGTTTTATGCCTTCAGAATCTGAAATTAAATAATCACTATGTAAAGCCGCTAACTTTTCAGCATATTTTAAAAACTTTTTCGTTATGGCTTTATACTTCGTCCTTTTCCATTCAAGGCCATCCATATTTGTCACAATTATACTTGTCTTAGGCAGGAGTTTGTACCAAATTGAGTTGCTTGTATACCCTAGTTGTAGTATAATATCGAAGTTTCTTTTTCTTGAATCAAGGATACATTTTAAATCATAAATAAATTGTCCTGCTGCCCCTAATTTATCTTCAGGATCTTCACAGGTTATTATTTTTACGTTTTTGTATGTTTTCTTCTTATAAGGATGCAGACTAGAATTATAGACTGTAACATCGATGTTTTGTTGAGCCAAAAAAACTGAAAAATATTCAGCAAACTGCTCAAAACCGCCATGATGATTTGGAATACCTCTTGAGCCTATTATTCCAATTTTCATTTTTTATACAAATTAACAAAATTAGATTATTGTAAATAGAAAAGCTTATAGTTTTTTAATTTAAAAAAATTAGAAATTTAATTTTTACTTCATTTTTCAACCAAAGTTTTATCATTTATAAGCTGT
Organism: uncultured Mesohalobacter sp.; assembly: GCA_964394095.1. Lineage (GTDB taxonomy): Bacteria > Bacteroidota > Bacteroidia > Flavobacteriales > Flavobacteriaceae > Psychroflexus. The sequence goes on from CAYMXD010000016.1 coordinate 2,235, forward strand.
TTTAATTTTTTTACTAATTCAGGTTTACAAAATAAAATAGGGTCGTATTTCCCCTTTTTGTTTGTTGGAATTAATTCTTTCTTTTTAGAATTAAACCTAAAAAAAGGGTTTGTACGATAATACTTGAAGAATGAATCTTCTAATATGAGTTGTTTTTCAAAATAATTGAAAGCATATCTTTTGAAAATAATTTTTTGCTGATTGGGATTTACACCAATATCTATACGAATAGCAGTAGGTTTTGCTGCTTCAGGAAATTTAAACAAGATGGTTTGAGGTTGACTGTTTCCCTTTACTTTTCGTTTTAGCATTTTTTCTGCAGAATAGTTAAAACTGCCATCTTCTGTATAAAATACACTAAATACATCATCTTCTTCTACAAGCATTTCTAACTTTAAAAAAACATCGCTATCTATTTTATATTCAACGAGTTTAAGTTTTTCTACAGGTGTTTCGTTTTTACAACTTAGGAGTAAAATGGGAATTGCAAAACAGAAACATCTTAGTCTATTCATGAGGTCATTATTAAATAGGGTTTTTTCTTTTGAAATCACCTTTAGAAAAATATTTTTCTACAAAACAATAGGCTAAGATAAAAAAATATCGGCTGCCCATTTCTTTAATTTTGAGTTTAGACACCCCGTATTTTCTGTTGGTCCAGGAATTTGATAAAACAGTATAGCTATAGCCTCTTATAATTGCTTTTAATGGGAGTTCGATAGTAAGGTTAAAATGAGGAGATAAAATAGGGCGAATGCCGGCAATAACTTCTCTTTTATAGAGCTTAAAAGCATTGGTTGTATCATTATATTTTATGCCCATTACAAGCCTAATAATAAAATTTGCAATCCTGTTTATGATTCTCTTTAACCAAGGATAGTCTATAAGCTGACCGCCTTTTATAAATCTACTTCCAAAAACACAATCATAATTTTCTTCTACCATTTTTCTGTAAAAGCGAATTAAATCTGAGGGAGAGTCTGATAAATCGGCCATCATCACAGCAACACAATCTCCTGAAAATCTATCTAATCCATATCGAACTGCTAACCCAAAGCCATTTGCACCTTTATTGGTCTCGTACTTTAAAGTGGGGTATTTTTCTTCTAATGTTTGTAATACTTTAAGCGTATTATCCTTAGAATTATCATCGACTACAAATATTTCATGGTCTATTGCTGCTTCAGAAAGCGTTTTGTATAACGCAGATATAGTTTCTGGTAATGATTCTTCTTCGTTATAAGCAGGAATTACAATACTTAATTTCATTATGCTTTTGCTGTTGCTTCAAATATCTGTGTCATGATATCATTAATGTTATATTTCCAGTCCCAACCCGGGTAGTGTTTTTTGAATTTTGAAGTATCACTTATCCACCAAATGTGATCTCCAATTCGGTTTTTATCAGAATAATTGTAGTTCATCTTTTTTTCGGTAATGGATTCGCATATTTCTATGGCCTCTTGCATAGAGCAATTAGAATGTCTTCCTCCTCCAGCATTATAAACTTCACCCTGTTTGGGGTTTTTATAAAAATGCCAAAACATATTGACTAGATCCCAACTATGAATATTATCTCTTACTTGTTTACCTTTATATCCAAATACGGTGTAGTGATCTCCAGTGATAGCACATTTCATGAGGTAAGATAAAAAGCCATGCAATTTAGTTCCTGAATGGTTAGGACCGGTTAAACAACCTCCTCTAAAAATTCCTGTATTCATCTCAAAATACTTACCATATTCTTGTGTCAGAACATCTGCAGCCACTTTTGAAGCACCAAATAAAGAATGCTTGGTTTGGTCTATACTCATCTTTTCATCTATACCATTTTCATAATAAGGATGCGATTCATCAATTTCCCATCGCTTTTCCAACTCTATAAGTGGCAGAAAATTTGGCGTGTCCCCATATACTTTATTGGTTGAAGTAAAGATAAATGTTGCTTTTGGACAGTGAAGTCTGGTATTTTCCAGCAAGTTTAATGTCCCATTTGCATTTACGGTAAAATCTGTAAATGGCGCTTTGGCGGCCCAATCGTGACTTGGCTGAGCTGCGGTGTGGACTATTAACTTAATATCCTCATTGTATTTGGAAAATAAATTTTCTATATCATCTTGGTGGCGAATGTCTAGGGCGCAGTGTTCAAAATTATTGACTTCATCAATAAGTCTTTTTGTATTCCACTGCGTAGATGCATCTTCTCCAAAGAAATTTTGACGCATATTATTGTCTATCCCTATAATCTTATCAAACTTATCTGCCATAAAGCGCACTGATTCGCTTCCAATAAGACCCGATGAGCCTGTTATAATACAAATGTTCATGTTATTGTTCTATTTTATATGTTTTTATTCTCACTTTATCTTTAAAATGCTCTCTATTTTTGGGTTTAAAATAATAAGCTCTTACCGATGAGTTTTGATAAGTGGTATCATTTCTAAAATTATAATAAACATCATTTGTTGTTTTAAAGTAGGTTTTAGAGTAAATACCAGACTGTAACAATGCGTTTGAGGTTTTATAATCATTTAAAACAAAGTTGTCATCTAATACTCTTAGCCTCATTTCAGGTGAATTTCTTGCAATGGAATAGAGATTACCTTTCATAGTGTGGTAATGCTCAACTTCGTAATACATATTTTCTTCAGGCACAAACGGGGCTCCTAATTTTATGGCATACTCATCTTGAAAAATCAATTTTATAGGTTTAAAATTAGGCTTTTTCTTAAATAATATGAGGTTTTCTTCAGAAAAATTAAACTTAAATAATGGTTTATAGTTCAATTCTAATACCAAATTTAATTTAGGTTCATCAAAAAGCGGGTATCTTTTATCTATACTTCCGTAATGGTATATCACATATTCCGGTCCTTTTTCAGAATTGTATAAATCAAAATTTAAATTCTCTAGAGCCTTAGTATATGCCGTGTAGGACTGAATTACCGGACGAGGCAAATAGTTAAGTTTATTTTCAAATAAAAGTAAAATATCCCATGGATAAATATCTACAGTTTCATCTCCAATTTCTTCAATTACTTTATCCGGAAGACTATTTTTAGTGTTTTGTAAAGAATGCCCAAAATTGGAATTAAATTCACTTATCTGTCTAAAGTAGTTTTCTTTGTTCACCGAAATGGATTTAGTTTTGCTTTTAATTTCATCCTTATTAACTAAAATTGGAATTAAGAATATAGGGATAAACAATAAATTTAACTTACTAGAACGCTTATTCTTAAAAAAATAAGGCATACAAAAAACTAAAAGCAAAGCAAAACTAAAAAATTCTCTAAGGTGCTGAATATCTCCTCTTACGAAAGACTGTTTGTACAATATGTAAAGCGATAATATAAAAACACCGGTTAAAAAAGCTATTTTAATGTATTGAATTTTCTGATTAAACAGGCTCGAAACCAATAAGGCGACAGAACATACTGAGAATAAAACAACCCAGTCTATATATGAACTAAACCACTTACTGTGAAGATACATGATGTCATTGTAGCCTTTTACCATTTCTAATCCATAATATATATAATCGTATAGGGCTACATTATAAATACTAGAAAAAAGCAAAATCAACAACAAAGGCACTATTGAAAACACAGCAAACCTTATCAGTGATACATGACCAATATATAGATGGTAAAGTAATGAAAAATAAAACATTACAAGTGCTATTAAACCTGTATTAAACTTGAAGAAAAACATTATTATCACACATAATATTTGGAAAATAAAATAAAATGATTTTGGTTTTTCTAAGCTTTGTGTTATCCAAAATAAGAGGCTAAAAAAGTAAATTATAGCATAATCGGCTCCAAAAAGATTTGGAATTGACAACACCAGCAGAATAAGTGCAAAAAAGGTAATTATTTTATTAGAATTATTTTTTATAGATAAGAAAACTAAAAAAAAGACGTTGATAAAATTGAAAACATCAAAAAGTATAAAGCTGATTTTGCTTTCTCCCCAAGGTATTCTTAACCCCAATGTAGATAATGGGCCATAGGTAAAAACAAATTCTTTACCCCACCTAAGATTATTGAAATTGGCAAAATTTTGAGTAACCATCCAGGAAACATCCAGTGATTTGGTAGACATGTGCTGAGCTGCACTTAATGGAAACACATTATATGAAAAAAAATTGGGAGCTAAAATTAAAGAGGCTAGTATTGCTATAAAAATCGCAAGCGCATTTAAAGAATACAAGTCTTTTAAGTTTAACCTCATTATTTCAATATTAAACTCAGCTCATTTTCATTAGCTTTTATCCAATTGTAAATATCTTCAAATACATTTTCTAATGTGAGCTCTGGTTTCCATCCTATGTCACTTCTTATTTTTGTATTATCAGTGACATATATTCTAAGGTCTGCTGGTCGTGTGTTTTGAATAGAATCTATGTTAATGGTATTACCGGATATTCTCTCGCAAATACTAGTCATTTCTTGTAATGAAGCACTGTTTTCTAGTCCACCTCCGGCATTATAAATTTTCCCATCAAATTTATTCATGTCATGTATTTGGATGTCTATTAGTCTTACGACATCTTTAATATGAAGTACATCTCTCACCTGCTTACCAAGCCCACCATAACCAATATATTTTAAGGGGTTTTTCCAATAATGTTTTGCCATCCAAAGTGTGACCACCCCCTGGTCTGTTTTACCCATTTGCCTTGGACCAGCTATAACACCAAAACGCGTTATTGCTGCTTTTAGATTATAAAAACTGGCATATTCCCGAATAAATAATTCAGACGCTAACTTCGTTGTACCATAAAAGGACCTTTCGCCTTCTAGGTTTAAAGACTCAGAAACACCCTTTGATGATATACCAGCACTTGTCTGTTGTTTTGAGAAATTAAAGCGTGTTGGCAACTCCTCATAATTAGCATTCTCTATTGCTTTAATGGGGTAAACTCTACTTGTAGAAAGAAATACAAGACTAGCATTATACTTTACACATGCATTAAAACAGTTTATAGAACCATATAAATTATTGTTGATGACGTAGGTTGGATCACTGTCTAGTCCTGCAGTTACAGAAGGTTCTGCTGAAGCTTCAATTAAAACATCAAAAGACCCAAGAGCATCCAGGTCTTCCTTATTTCGAATATCGCCATGAACAAACTCTATGTCTGCAGTCTTAAAATCAACTAAGTTTAATTCTGAACCTCTGCGTTTTAGATTGTCAAAAGCTATGATATCATAATGAGGGTATTTATTTTTTAGCTCTAAACATATAGAAGAACCAACAAATCCTGCTCCTCCTGTGATAATGATTTTCATAGACTTTTATATATGGACAATATTATAGAATAACATAGAATATTCAAAATTATTTCCTTGGAATATAACTACAAGTAATTATAACTAGCATCTAAAGTATGGACTAAAAACCGCTAAGTTCAAAGACATAAGAACGTGAATAATATGTTTTTCGATGGATTAGTCATATTTTATCTTAGGCAAACATAATGAATTAAGATTAATTTAAAAATAATATAAATCATAACTTGTTTATTATGAATGTTTAACTTCTATCAACACAAGCTTGGCAATTTGCTTAAAGTATCAGATGTTTAACAGAACTTATGAACAAGTTGAAATAATATAGAAGAGGTCTTTTGCCACGAATACCGCTCTTGAACTTTTCTTGAAATATCGTGAACATCTGTTTTAAAATTAGAATTAAAAAATTGATTGATTTTTAATTTCAATTGATCTTTTGAGTTTGGGTCAAATAAGTAATCACCAAAAAAGTCATAATCGCTCATTGCAGTAGCATTAGAACACAAGGTTGGCGTTTTCATTGTTGCGCTTTCCAAAGGAGGAATGCCAAACCCTTCGCATAGCGATGGAAAAATTGAAAGTTCTGCTGCATTATAAAATTTGGCTAAGTCTTCATTAGCAATATTATTGAGGACGTACAATTTACCTGCAGATATTTTTTTAACAGTTTCAATTTCTAAGTCGAGTTGTTTCATGTCAAATGTCTTTTTCCCAATAAATACAAGAGAATAGCCTTTATTCCATAGCTTCATTTCTTTATAGGCCTGTAATAAAGTAAGGTGGTTTTTTCTTGGTTCTAATCTACTCACAAAAATGATGTACTTTTCTATTCCAAATTTATTTTTGATGTAACTTTTATCTGTCTGCTTATCGCAATTTTCTAAATAACGATCACTCACAGCATTAGGGAGAATAGAAATGGGTTTTGTAATCTTAAAATGGTGTTGTATTCTCTGTTTTGAGTATTCTGAAACCGTAGTGAGGAGGTTTGCTTTTTTAGCTGATCTTTTGAATAGGAATGAATTTATTAAACGGTATTTTACAGGGAAAAATTGAGGATAATCAATAAATAAGATATCGTGAATCGTCACTATGTATTTACAGTTTTTATGAAGAAATAGGGGTAAAAAATAATTGAAGTGCGCAAAATCTATTTTAAGACTTTTGATTAATTGAGGGATCTCAAAACCAAGTCTTAAATATTTATTTTTGTATTGTAGTTTTATAAATTTAAAGTGGGTTTTATGCCCAAATTCACGCTTTAAGTTATCTATATTATTTGCTACTAAAATGACCTCAACATCGTCTGGATTGAAATCTATAGCACTATAAATACCTTTTAAAAATGTTCTTATCCCTTGATGGTTTTCATCAAAGGTATGGGCATCTACCAGTAACTTTTTTTTAGTATGGGACTCTTTATTCATTCAAAAGCATTTTCTTATCAGAGGCTGCTGCAATTGCAAAAATAACAAGAGAAAATTCGCCCGGTCTTAAAAAACCAGTTATAACCAAGCTGTTGTAGAACACATAAAAAAGACTCCCTATCATTAATGATTTCATGAATGGGTTATAACCCGTCCTGCTGCTAATGTTGAGATAGTTTATTAAAAACACCGAAACATAGAGTAATATGCCTATCAAGCCTGTTTTATAAAAAATATTGATATACCCGTTATGAATCGTTGGTACTTTATCGTATAATTCTCCGGCAAGCTTTACATCGGTTTTCAAATCTATATCACTGCCAAAGCCCATCCCAAAAATAAAATTACTAATGTTGTTTTCAGAATCTAATACATTTTCAATAGCAATTTGAGACTCATAAGCTCTCCAGTACTGCCATAACTCTTCTGTTTTGTCTCTTATTCTTGAAGTATTTACTGTTTCAAAAATTTCATTTACACTATTGTATATCTTATAAGAAAAGCTGTTTGTAGTTGTAGCATCTTTACTGTAGTCTATATTTTTGAATACTACAATTAAACCTAAAGCTAATACTGCAAAAATGAAGAAACCCTTAATGAGTCTTTTCCCAAAAAACAAGTATCCTTTGTAAGATAAAAAAAAGATTAAAAAAACAATATACATACTTCTGGAATAATACATTATTACAGAAACCAATATAATAGGGTAAATAATATACAGTAAATAAGGCTTTTTAAAATGTCTTTTGTTGTAAAAAGGAGTAAAGGATAAAAATATCAATCCTACAACTTCGACATGATTTTGTTTCCCGGCGACAGATCGTAAAGAACTATAATCCGATAAATTTCCTGCACTAAATAATATTTGAGCTAAATGATACAGAGCCATGGCCAAAGATATTGATACAACAACATCAAAAGCAAACCTGGCCGATTTTATGTTACTTACAATTAAATAGGTAGACAACAGCATTAATACTGGGCGCAAAAAATAAACTAGATCCTTTAAAAATTTCATTGGTAAGGCATCATTAAAAAACGATTTTATGACACCTAAAAGGAGTATAGCGCTTAAAAAAACACTGATATAAAATATTTTAATATCAATTTTAGATTTAAAGCCAAAAGGTAGGATTAAAAATGAGGCTATAAATGAAAGCTCAATTGAAAACGTGCAATAGGATAATAAGAGTATGGTTAATAATACTTTATAGAGTAATTGCATTAAAATTTTTTATTAAAGTTCAAATTTAACTTATTTTAAATTATTAGATATTTTTTTTATTACAAAGAAATCAAATATCATTGTATAATATCTAAATATTTAAATGGTTTCCAACAAACACAAATGCATTTTTATTCATATCCCTAAAGTGGCCGGGCAAAGTATTGAACTATTTTTCCTGAATTTAAATAAACTAGATTGGTCAACACGGGAAGAACTTTTGCTTAAACCTAATAGTAATCCTAAAAAAGGCCCACCGAGATTAGCACATCTAAAATCTAATGAGTATTTGGATCTAAAACATCTGTCTCACAAAGACTATAATAATTTTTATAAATTTTCCTTTGTTAGAAATCCATGGGATAGGCTGGTATCCTTATATAAATTTAGTAAAATAAATCAGTCCATTAGCTTTCAAAGATTTGTCAAGAAAATATTGCCTAAGCTTATTAAAAACGAAAAGTGGTTTTATGGTAAACAGTATGATTTTATCTATCACAAAAATAAATTGAATGTAGATTTTGTTGGTAAGTTTGAAAATTTACATCAAGATTTTTCAACTGTATGTGATAAACTGAATATAAAATTCAATGAACTCCCCCATAAAAATAAAAGTATTGAGGATAACGGTTTGGATAGAATAAAACATCAATTGAAATTTTTAGCAGCTAAGCCAACAGAACTTTTACATTTTCAACCGGATTTAATAAAGTCCAGAGATTATCGTGATTATTACACCAGTGATGAGCTTGTAGATTTGGTGTATAAAATGTATAAAGAAGATGTAGAAACTTTTAACTATAAGTTTGACAATTAGTCGAAGCCCCACTTTTTAAGTAAATCTATATCCAGGAGCTTTCCGGTCTTTAAAACGTCTTCTTTAAAAAGCTCTTTCAGCTTTTTTTCTTCGTCTAAAGCTATTGTTATCTTAGTTTCATCACCTTCAAAATACTTCTTTTTAAGGCCATCTATTTTCTGTTGAGGTATTGTTTTTTTTAATAGTCTTTTTAGGTTCTGGTTTCTCAATAAATTAAGGACTTTTAGATATTTAATTGGTTTTACCTTATTCTGGTGATTTGAAACTAAATCGCAATTTTTAAAGTATTTTATACCTAAAAACTCAGTTATACTATCGGCTAGCTTTCTTTGATCTTCAATCCAGTCCTCATATATAAGGATTAAAATATTATCTTTTTCGAAGCTATCAAAATAGGTCTTTAAACTTTCGTAATAAAAACTGCACTTTAAATAACAATTACCACCACCCCAAAACCCATCGGGGTCCTTGTTAAGAGCTTTTTTAAAATTAGACTCCTTTTCATAACCGGTGTAATAATTCATTTTATAATGACTCAAAACTCTATCTACGGGAGACCTTAAGGTTATGATGATTTTTGCATCTTTGTTTTTAGCTCTAATTCTTTCAGCAGATTTTAAATCCCACATGTAAGACGGACTTATATCACCTTTTAGTTTATTAGACGACTCTTCCGTTTTATAAAGTTTTTCGTAAACAGACCAATCCTTAATTATTTTAGTATGGTATTCTTTTCCACTTTTGGGCAACCTATAATCTTCTGCATTCTTTGATGTTGCCTTAGAAAAATAGTTAGTTTCCTTTACATTTGGCAAATATATTTGCTTGTGCTTTTTTAGGAGGTTATATAGAGTTGTAGTCCCTGCTCTTGCAACTCCAGCCACAACAAAATCTGGTAACGCCATCTTTAGAAAGGATTAAAGTAGGTTTGTATGTGTTTGTTTCGTTTAAGGTATAATGCTCCGGCTATATTCCAGAATATCATACTAGCTACAGTTGCTGTTGCTGCTCCAACACCACCGTAAAGTGGAGTTAGAATAAAGGTCAAAATAAGGTTAATGATAAGTGCAGAGACTATTAAATGCTGATACATCTTCTGTTCACCTATCATCTGCATTACAACGCCAACAGATCCGGACAATGAATTAATAAGCTGTCCTATGCAAAGAATGAGTAAAACTGTTACACCTGCTTGAAATCCTTCCCCAAACAAGCCCAATAGAAATGAATTAAAAAGTATAATGAAAGAAACGACCACAAGCGTTATAAAAAAATTGATTTTTGTAGAAAAGTGTATTAATTTGTTATAATTGCTTGTTTCATTATTGGCATAACTTTTAGCAATTTTTGGAGCCAATATTGAATTTATAGCTTGTAAGCTAAATGCCGTTAGCGTGGTAATCTTGACAGCCACACTGTAAATTCCAACTTCTGCTTCATTTTCATAAATCATCATCACAAAAGTATCCATCCAACTCATGAGCACTAAAATTGAGCTGCTCAGCATCATGGGCAAAGATTCCTTTACAAAAACCCAAGAGTTTTGATTAACTTTTAAAGTCGGCCTTTTCAATACAAATAATGCATGAAACAAACTTAAAAAAGACAGAAACACCACACCAATGAAATGAGCTTTTAAAACAAACAATGCTTCGTTATGGGAAATAAGTAAAACAAGTAAGAGAAGTACAACAAATCTTCCTGCCATGGTGTAAAAGGCAAAAGCTTTGTTCATTTTCCTGGCCCTCATTATTGCCCCTGAAACAAAAACAGTAGACCAAAATGGCACCGAAAGTAATAGCCAATGTAAATAAGGTAATAAATCTGGTTTGGGTTCTAAAAAAACATCATTGACCAGAGGTTCTTCAAATATGTATATAACACAGGATAAAACCGAGGAAAACAAAAAAACTTTAAGCCAGGAACGATAAAAAACACCTGAATCGTTAAGATTTTTATCTATAGAATAAAATTTCACCAAATTCAAATCCAACCCCAATCTGCCAAATATACTTACAATTGTAAAGATAGAAAAACCCGACGCAATGAGACCCCAATCGGTTTCTCCAAAGGTATTTGTCACGTAAATAGTGAAAGCAAAGCTAAAAATAGTGCCTCCCAATCTAATCACTAAAAAAGAAAATCCTTTAGATAATATTTCACCAGAATCCTTATCTCCTAAATACTTTTGTAAAAGTTTGATCAAAAGACTTCTTTTTATGAGTTTATAGACCTTGCATGTCTAGATATAAATCTTAATAAAAAAACAAAACTATAAATAAGAACCAGGAACAAAGGGAATAGCTTTTTCTTATCTTTTCTTAATAAAATATCCTTATCTATAACTTTATAATTAGCATCTACAAGTTTAATGGTTTCATCAAGACTTAATAAAGTTGCTTCAAGCTCTTTTTGCTCGTCAATCAAAATTTTCTTATTGCTCAATAACTCATTTAAACCGGAGTTATCACTAAAAGAAAATTCACTATCGCCTAAACTTATTGATTTGTCTTTTTGAGCATAAGAAACTATAGAATCTATTTGTGTTATAA
>CAYMXD010000017.1:0-12901 GCA_964394095.1 uncultured Mesohalobacter sp.
TTCTTTGTGGCCTTTGCTTGAAATAAGGATTTGATTATCAATGCTTAAAGCAGACTGATTAGTTACATTTTTTTTAATATTTGTTGATTTACTTTAATTTGTAATTTTATCATTTCAAAAATATACTTTTACCAGAACTATTTCCTGAATAACAAAAACATAGAATGAGTTTTATATTTTTAGTCTCAATTCACATAAAAAATTCCTTCTGCAATTTGTGTTTTTAAAATCTCTTTCCTATCGACAAACCTACCCATGGTAAGGTAACATCTTTATTATTTGTTATTAGTGGTGTAAAGTTAGCCTTCCACATCCAATCTTTCCCAAAGTGTTTTCTGTAGCCTACCGATAGGAATAAATTATTTAAATTATCGTTATCGGTTATGTTGTTATCATTAAAAAGATCATCCGCGCCAGCATCTGCCCAAGTGTAGCCAATTCCTGCTTCAATAAAATTATCTTTTTTTAAATCTATAAGGTATTGGACTGAAATTGGGAAAGTCAAGTAAAATTCATCTTCCGTGTAAAAACCAATTCCCAGTCTTATACTAAGTCCGGGTTGATTTGTGAGTTGTCTTTCATAATTTATTGAACCAAACAATCCATTACCAAGGGCTTCAACAAATACGGCGTTGCGTAATTTCGGGAGATCTTTGTTGACTTGCTGTGCGTATATTGAAATGCACGTCAGAAGCAAAAAAAGAGATAAAATTTGTTTTCTCATTATTGGTGTGTTTTGAGGATTCTGTAAACCTTATTTGTATCCAATAAAAATACTTAAATTTAATTAAATTCAAGTATTAAGCATGTGCCTAAGTCAAAAAGTTAAAGGAATTTTTAAGGTATAGAAACTTCATTATTGTTAATGTCTGGTTTTTAGCAAGCAACTCACACAGAGGCTTACTTGAAATATAGGAAGCAAATGAGTTCTAGCACCAAGCAAGTATATAAGTCAAATATTATAATATCATGAATTTAAATTCTCTGCTTTCTATTGCAAATACAACAATTTTAAACAATAAGCATATCCGCTTCAAATTTAATACTCAGTAACATAACCCCAATTTTCGCCGGTTTTGATGCGGTAAAGTTGCATTTCTGATATACCAAACTGTTTGGCAATCATTTTCAATCGGGTTCTGCGGTTGGGATCGTTTATCTTTCGTTTTAGAAGTTTGACTTTAGTTTCGGTCAGTTTGGCGTTAGCTCTTGGTCTTGTTCTATTTACATGCTCCGGATTGCTAAATTGATGGTTTTCTTTTTCTGCTTTAGTAGCCCATCTTAGGTTTTGTACGCGGTTATCAGTTTTATCATAATTCAGATGAATAACGTATATGCCATCATTCTGCTTAAGAAAATGCTGAGCTACAAGTTTGTGAACATATCTGCTGGTAGATTTTCCATTGTGTTTCTGTTTTAATGGAAGATTTTGATAGCCATTGATGTATGATTTTTTTACTATAAACTCATTATCGCCTTTACAGTTAATGATTCTGCCGTAGTTTGAAATTTTGAATTTTTCATTTTCAGCTATACCATCATCAAATTTGATGGTCTTCCATTTCTCATTTCTGTAGTTTCTAATCATAATTATTTTTTAAATTAAAACTATTCTAAGACTTGAATTGTAATTAGATTTAACTAACACATACTTAGCATATTTTCAGACACAAAGTTAATAAAAAATCCCTTGTTCTGGAATTTAGATTTAGGAACCGTCTTATCAAAATTAAAACCTTTTTTTAACAAGTCAAAATACGGTTAAAAAAACCAAAACCTCAACCCGTAAAGCATCCAAAATACCGATTTTTGAATTTCTAAATCATATAAAATGTTGACATCATTTAAATGGGTTGCAAGAGGCGAAGGCATTTCACTGTTAATTTTATTGTTTATCGCCATGCCTTTAAAATACATATGGGACAACCCGTCGTGGGTTAAGGTTGTAGGTATGATTCACGGCGTATTGTTTGTCGCTTACGTCGCTTGGGCGATTTGGGTCTATCTGGAATTGAAATGGTCACTTAAACGTTTGACATTCGTCATTTTAGCTTCTATCATTCCCTTTGGGACGTTTTATGTGGAGAAAAAATATTTAGATGATTAAATAGTCCTTTTTTCGATTAAATAAAAGAAATTATGAAAACTAAATCCGAATCATTAACCAATGTTTAGTTGAAATTACTAAAAACATTTTCTTTTAATTTGAATCACGAAGATCTTTTTGACTGACAAATTTGCTTTATGATATAATTGACCAATATCTCTGCGGGCTTTGTGCCTCGGTGGTTATTTATTTTCAAGGCAATAACAAAATTAATGTAATTTAAATGAAGATTTTCAAAACTAACTGATTTCGAGCATCCTATCACTGACTTCGTACCAACACCTTTAAATAAAAATACTGGGAATTAATAAAACTTGATATTGAACTTGAAATCAATTCAATTAAATATTAACTTTACAATTCAAAAAAATTTAAATATGATATTAGGTGTTTCAGACTGGTTGGCCATGAAAATTAATATTGAGGCCTCACTTATTAGAATTGGATTCGTCATTTGTGCTTTATTTGGCTTTGGTATTTTACTTTACCTGATTCTATATGTGGTGATGACGCAGGAAAAAAAGTGATTAATTTTCGGTTTTTTTGGATTCTAATTGGTGTTATTATCAATACCTTATTTTTTAGGTTGGTAAAGCATAAATATTGAAATCTTAAAAGTGTTTAGACCCAAATAAATTTTTACTTTACCAAGCAACTCCCACATAATCAAAATCCTTAGTGATACTAACAGGAACTGTTTTTTGAGTTTTAGTATTAAAAAAGTTAGGAATGTTATATTCAGATTTTTCTAGAATCCAATCTTGTTTTAATAATTCGCTAAGCCAATCACGATATGAAACTTCTGAATAAAAAATGTGATAATTACACTCTTCTGAATCACATTGAGAATAGATGTAGTCTTTTGTGTATAAAGTCATAACCTTACATTGAAAATCATCATAGGCTACACAAACTATATCCTGCTGAATATCACAACACAAAAATCGTTTTGGATTAAAAACAGGTCGAGTTTGATTTAAGCGTTGCCAAGCCTTGTAAGCCGATTCCTTAACCGACCACAATTGCCAGTAAGCCAACATAGGATCCTGTTGACTTTTTATGTACTGAATTTCTTTAAGATTAAACAGTTTCTCCAAAGAACGCTGCCTTAGTTTATGCGTTTGGGGTTTAGCTGTTTCCCAGTCTATGATATCGTTTCCTAATAAGTCCTTAAAACCCATCTCCCATCTCTCCTTGCTTCGACTTGGCAAGGCACAACAAGGGAATAAGCTTGTTTTTTCATGTTCAATATTCATTTTTAAGGATAAAATATGATAAGCAAATTTAATACTTCTAAATTCAATATTCCTTGTTCCTTGTTCGATATTCTTTTTATGAATAATGAACCTACCTAACCGGCGAGGCAGGCAAGGAACACCGATTAACGAATAATGAAGTAAAATCAAATCAATACTTCTAAATTCAATATTCCTTGTTCCTTGTTCGATATTCTTTTTATTAATAATGAACAAGGAACACCGATTAACGAATAACGAAGTAAAAACAATACTTCAAAATTCAACATTCCTTGTTCCTTGCCTGCCAGCCGAAGGCTAGTTCGATATTCAAAAAGTCCTCCCCCACTTGGGGGGAGTTAGAGGGGGCTTTTTTTCGGTGGAGTTAGAGCGGGCTTTTTATTTTCGACTCTATTATCTCCAGCGACGCTCCAACCGACAGCATTTTTTCCATTTCTTCGTTTTCAATCCTAATGTCAAATTCGTCTTCAACATCAAGAATAACATCAACCAGATTAGCAGAATTAATCTCCAAGTCTTTGATAAATTCAGTTTCAGCGCTTAGATGTTTTAAACCATCAGCGTTATTGACATAAGGTTCGACAATTGTTTTGAGTTTTGTTATAATTTCCTCACTGCTGTTGCTCATCTATTTGTCTTTAAATATCGGCAATAAGGTATTGCTCACCTCACCAAAGCCTATTCTGACTTCATGATTTTGGCAAAAACCTCGCATAGTAACAGTATCGTAATCTTCTACAAATTTTCTTTCTGAACCATCGTCAAGCTTTAAGGGCTTTTCACCTCTCCAAGATAATTCCAGCATAGAACCATAAGAATCTGGTGTAGGCCCGGAAATGGTACCACTGGCCATCATATCACCGGAGTTTACAGGGCAGCCATTCACGGTGTGATGCGCCAACTGTTGACTCATATTCCAGTACATGTATTTAAAATTGGTTCTTGAGACAATGGTTTCTGTACTGTTTTTTGGTGTAATGCCAACCTCAAGATTGATGTCAAAACTCTTTCTGTTATCTTTTGCAACTAAATAAGGCAGTAATTTTTTGATAGGTTTTGGACTTTCTGTTCGGAATGGTTCAAGAGCATCAAGTGTAACAATCCAAGGGGAAACCGCAGAAGCAAAACTTTTGGCCAAGAATGGCCCAAGAGGAACGTATTCCCATTTTTGAATATCTCGCGCACTCCAATCATTAAATAAAACCATCCCAAATATTTGATTTTCAGCTTCATCTATTGGTATAGGCTGTCCTATTTGGTTGGCAGCAGTTGTGATAAATGCCATTTCCAATTCAAAATCGACTAAACGGGACGGCCCAAATATAGGCTCATCTGCACCCTTTGGTAGCTTTTGGCCTTGTGGTCTATGAATAGGCAAACCGCTTGGAATAATGGAAGAGCTCCTGCCGTGATACCCAACAGGAATGTGAAGCCAGTTTGGCAATAACGCATTTTCAGGATCTCTAAACATCTTGCCCACATTGGTGGCATGTTCTTTACTGGAATAAAAATCGGTGTAGTCTCCTACAACTACCGGCATTTGCATTTCAATTTCATCGAGTGTAAACAATACCGTTTTACAATGGTCTTCATTGTTTTTAAGTTTTGTATTATTTTCATCAAAAATTTCGGCAATCCGTTGTCGCACGCTTCTCCAGGTTTTTCTCCCGTCAGCAATAAAGTCATTTAAGGAATCTTGTAAAAAAATATCATCGGTAAGTGGTATACCATCAAAATAACCTAACTGATGTAAAGCGCCCAAATCTATAGCATAATCCCCAATTCGTGTACCTATAGTTATGATATCGTCACGTGTTAAAAATACACCGAACGGAATATTTTGAATAGGGAAATCTGTATTTTCTGGGGTGTCTAGCCAGGTTTTTCTTTTAGGATCGTTTGCAAATAAGCTCATATTATCGTATTTCTAGTGTAAACAAAAATTAAACATCATTCAAATATATTAATATATGTTAATTAACCGAATGCTTTTATTATTTTTGAACCACATTTAACGATAAATTATTATGGCTGAAGATTTAGAAATATTTAAACTGATTGCTGAAGAGGAAAAGCGCCAAAAAAATGGCCTAGAACTTATTGCCAGCGAGAACTTCGCAAGCGAAAATGTGATGAAAGCTGCTGGTTCTGTATTGACCAACAAGTATGCTGAAGGCTACCCGGGCAAACGTTACTACGGGGGTTGTGAAGTTGTAGATGAAATTGAAGTGATTGCCATAGAAAGGGCAAAAAAACTTTTTGGCGCCAGTTATGCCAATGTTCAACCGCATTCTGGTTCTCAGGCCAATACTGCTGTCTTTTCAATGTGTGTAAAACCGGGTGATAAAATCCTTGGGTTCGATTTGGCTCATGGAGGCCACCTTACCCACGGTTCTCCGGTAAATTTTTCAGGAAAATTATACCAACCGGTGTTTTATGGTGTTGATGAAAACACAGGCCGATTAGATTACAACAAGATTGAAAGTATTGCAATAAAAGAAAAGCCTAAAATGATCATCGCCGGGGCTTCCGCTTATTCTAGAGAAATAGACTACAAAGCCTTTAGAACCATTGCTGATAAAGTAGGAGCAATTCTTCTCGCAGATATTGCACACCCGGCCGGTCTTATTGCCAAAGGTTTATTAAAAGACCCTATTCCGCATTGTCATGTGGTGACTTCTACAACCCATAAAACCCTTCGTGGACCACGTGGTGGTATAATTCTAGTGGGTGAAGATATTGACAACCCTTTTGGTGAAAAACTGCGAAACGGTAAATTGAAAAAAATGTCTTCTCTGATGAACTCCGGTGTGTTCCCCGGTAATCAGGGTGGGCCTCTAGAACATATCATTGCTGCCAAAGCGGTGGCTTTTGGAGAAGCTTTAAAAGATGACTTCTTACATTACATGATACAGGTGAAGAAAAACGCTGAAGCTATGGCTGAAGCATTTGTAGACAAAGATTATCATTTAATTTCCGGCGGAACTGATAACCACATGATGCTGATTGATTTACGCAACAAAGACATCACGGGAAAAGCAGCCGAAGAAGCTTTAGGCAAAGCCGGCATTACGGTAAACAAAAATATGGTGCCTTTTGATACCCAGTCTCCTTTTGTAACTTCCGGTATTCGTGTAGGCACCCCTGCCATAACTACTAGAGGTTTTCTAGAAAGTGATATGGCATGGGTTGTAGACATGATTGATAATGTCATAAAACACCATGATGATGATAAAAAGTTAAATTCTATTAAAGGAGATATAGAAACCCTCGTAAAAAGTAAACCTTTGTTTGCTGAAACTCAAACTATAATTTAAACCTTAAAACAAATCCAATGAAAAAAACAATTTTAATTATTGCCTTATTAGTAGGAACCACTTTCAGTCTGCAGGCACAGGAGAATGAAGCTTTTAAAAAGGATGCTTTAGAACTTATTAAAAAATCTGAAGGTATGGTTGATTCTATGTTAGATCAGTTGTATACGATGATTCCTGAAGATAAATTAGAAGATTTTAAAAAAGAACTTAACCCCATCATGCAAGAATATTATGAGCAGGCTGCTGAGGTAAGCATGAAACATTACACACACGAAGAAGTTAAGGAAATCCTTGAATTCTACAATTCCAAAATAGGTGAAACTATGATGGAAAAACAAGGTGAAATTACTAAAGAAACCATGGCTTTATCTCAAGGCTTACAAATGAAAGTAATGCCTCTTATTCAGAAATATACGCAGTAAAAGACCTTAAAACGGAACAACTAAACCACCTTAACTGAGGTGGTTTTTTTTATTCCTCAAACTCCACAGTCTCGTAAGCTCCGGCATCAGGCTCTGTGGTTTGAGAACGGTCTGTACCAAGAATATCTTCGGGTACTTGTTGTGCAGTTTGTGTATTTCCTAAACCATTTGCTGCAGATTCATTGCTGATAATGAGTTGGTTTAATGCTGTATCCAAAAACTCAGGAGATTCATTCAACTGGATATTCTCGTATAAATTTGCATTTTCAAAATCAAACTCTGGTTCATCCAAAAGTGAAGTGTTAAACGGATTGATTCGCAGTAATGAATTTTCAAATTTAAAATTAAACGCCGCATCCTCATTTCGATTAAACAATACCTCTACCCTTTCGTTACCATAAATGATACAATTAGAAAAATTGGCTTCAACCAAATCGGCTACAAACAAATTGTCCTGCGTTTCCAGTTGATTTTCAATCAACAGCGCCGGAAATTGTCTGAAAGAATTTTGCCAGTAATTGACAATGGTAGAATGTCTGAAATTATAACGACCACCCAAAGACAAATTTACAGCGGCCTGACCGGCATTATTGACCACTAAATTTTCAGCGTCTATAAATGCCGTTCTGGCTAATAGTCCAACATTAGAAGAGTTATAAATCTGCGTGTTTTTTAAAGTCAAAGTCGGGTTTTCAGTCCCATCATTAGAATCCATCAAAATCCCAACCGTCGAGTTTTTTATGGTAGCATAGTTGAATCTATTATCAGTGCTTCCGGCAGTCAACCAAATGGTAAACCATTGTCCGGGTACTTCTCCAAATTCCGGTTCAAGTCGGTCGCCTTCAAAAATCACTTCGTTTTCAAGGGCTTCCGGATCGGAACTCAATTGCCCGTCAACGTGAATTGAAGCATTTTCAGCCACAATAATTCCGCTACTTTCATGAAAGTGAATTCTGGCTCCTGCCTGAATTTCAAGGGTTTGTCCGCTCGGCACACCGGCAAAACCGTAAATCACATAGGGTTTTTCGTTGGTAAAGACCAGTTCAGATTCGTCCAAAATAAAGCCGTCAATCAGGACTTCATCGCCTTCGGCATTCATCCCTAACGAAATGGTTTCGGTTGTGCCGTCTTCAAAACGTTCAGGAAATAAAAACTTGGCATCCTGAATCAAGGTAACCAAATCTACCGTTTGCATTTGGTTGCCACTGTCGAATTGAATTTTGTCAGTGTACAAAAATTGGGTATTCATATCAGACAAGGCGTTGATATCTGCGGTCACCTCAACAAACACAAAAATACTGTCGTTCGCCAGGATTTCAACATCCTCAAATATTTTTCCGGCAAGGCCATCCACATTGAGTCGGTATCTGGAATTTTCGCCTTCTGCCAAAGCTACACTAGGAATTGAAATATCTTCATCACTCCTATTATACACCTTAAACTGATAAGTACTGGAGCCAATATCTGTAAAGACGGTATCCAGATATAAGGTATCGGCAGAAAAAGTTAAATTACCCGAACTGGGTTTAAATTCAAAATCTTCACGACAGGAAGAAAATGAAATAATAATAAGAATGAATAACAGTGGTGAATAGTTTTTAAGGAGTTTGATCATTTGAATTAAGAATCACATTTAACGATGTTGTTGTAAAAATTCTCGCAAAGACGCTAAGACGCCATGCTATAAGTAATATTGAAAACGTAAATATTGAACTATTATTTCGAAATCACCTTCACTTCAAACAATTTATTCCAGTTTTTACCGGTGACATAGAGTTTTTTAGTTTCGGGATGATAGGCAATGCCGTTCAACACGTCTAAATCTTTATGCTGTTTGACCTGTAATTTCAATTTTCTAAAATCAATCACAGCTTCAATTGCGCCGTTTTCAGGGTTGATAATGGCCACACCATCTTTTCCGTATGTGTTGGCATAAATTTTACCTTCCACAAATTCTAATTCATTCAGTTTTTCTGAAACCGATTGATGGGTTGTGGGCTGTATATAGTCTATTTCTTCCAGGGTTTCTTTATCCAGTCTCCAAATTTTATCAGTGCCGTCACTTTTATAGACGTAGTTTTCATCGTGACATAAGCCCCAGCCCTCTTCACTCTCAACGTACCTAAACTTGTCTTCAACTTCAAATGTATTCACATCATAAACCAGACCTTCGCCTTCCCGCCAAGTCAGTTGATATATTTTATCATCGTAAATGGTAAGGCCTTCACCAAAATAATGGGATTTCATGTTGTGTTCTTTCAGGACTTTACCGGTTTCCAAATCCACTTTTCGCAAAGCAGATTCGCCGTAATGCCCTATACTTTCATACAGACTGTCCTGATAAAATTCCAAGCCTTGTGTATAAGCTTCTATATCGTGCGGATAAGCATTCACAACTTCAAACTTGTAAATTTTTGGTGGGGTATTATTTAATATTTTGATGTTTTCTTTGAGTTCATATTCGTCGCCTTCAGCATAAAGCTTTAACTTCAAAACATGTTTTCCCAGCAATACGTCTTCAAGCGGTATTTTGATGTTATTTCCAAGTGTTACCTTATTAATATCCTGAAGTGTATAGGCCACAGAATCTATGGTTTCATCTTTAGTTGGTGAAATCTCTAAAATGAGAGCCTCAGTCAATTGAAGTTCATCTGCCGGTGTTTTATAATTCAGGTTGAAGTGTTTACCGTCATCACAGGCGTTTAATACCAAAAGACCTGTAATCATGATGATAAATTTAAAATACATCGAAAAGTGTTTTAAATAATTATGTTACAAATTTAGACAATTTTAAATTTAAAAAACTTGGCATACGTCTTAAAGATTGTATATTTGCACTGGGCAAGTCCTACACAACCAGCTCCTGTCGAATCCTCCAGGGCGGGAACGCAGCAAAGGTAGATGGTCGTAGCGGTGTGATGTGGGTCGCTTGCCCATTTTTTATGCTTTGTTCTGAACTATAATTCCGATATTTGCCAAAAATTTATCATGCCAAAAATTGTATTAGTTACCGGCGCATCGTCCGGATTAGGACAATCTATAGCAGAATATCTTGCAGGCAAAGACTACATTGTTTACGGTACCTCCCGCCAACCAAAGCATGAAGAAAAAAATGGTGTGCATTTTAAAGCGCTTGATGTAAGGTCTGCAGAGTCTATCAAAAATTGTATAGATTCCATTATTGCTGAAAATAAATCCATAGACATTTTGATCAACAATGCCGGTGTGGGCATCACCGGACCTTTGGAAGAAGTTCCCATCGACGAAGCCAAGGCCCATTTCGACACCAATTTTTTTGGCCCGCTACAAGTTATCAATAGCGTTTTACCTCATATGCGAGAGCAAAACAACGGCCTAATTATCAACATCACTTCAATCGCTGCACATATGGGCTTACCCTTTCGAGGCTTATATTCTGCATCCAAAGGCGCTTTAGCCAAAGTGACGGAGTCTTATCGCATGGAACTCAAACAACATCAGATTAAAATGGTCAATCTGGCGCCCGGAGATTTTGCCACCAATATTGCCAGTGGTCGTTTTCATTCGCCACTCAAAGAGAGTTCGCCATATTACAAGAATTATAAAATGTCTTTAGACCTCATGGATGAGGATGTAGATTCCGGTAAAGACCCGATAATTTTGGCTAAAAAAGTACACGCAATTATTGAAAAATCTAACCCTAAAGTAAACTATACCTCAGGCGCATTTTTACAATGTTTTTCTGTAACTTTAAAGCAGATTTTACCTCAAAAATTATTTGAAAGAATTTTATTAAAACACTATAAATTATAAACCTACATTATGAAATTTTTTATCGATACCGCAAACTTAGACCAAATAAGAGAAGCTCAGGATCTTGGAATCCTTGACGGTGTAACCACAAATCCATCCTTGATGGCCAAAGAAGGCATCACCGGTGAAGAGAATATTAAGCAACACTATATCGACATTTGCGACATCGTAGATGGTGATGTAAGTGCTGAGGTCATAGCCACAGATTTTGAAAACATCGTCAAAGAAGGTGAAGCCTTGGCTAAACTTCACGAACAGATTGTCGTTAAAGTCCCTATGATCAAAGAAGGTGTAAAAGCCATTAAATATTTTTCTGATAAAGGGATTCGTACCAATTGTACTTTGGTATTTTCTGTAGGGCAAGCTTTATTAGCAGCCAAAGCCGGTGCAAGTTACGTCTCCCCATTTATAGGGCGATTGGATGATATTTCCTCCGATGGTTTAAATTTAATTGCTGAAATTCGTCACGTTTACGACAATTACGGGTTTGAAACTGAAATTCTTGCCGCCTCCGTCAGACACACCATGCACGTGATAGACTGTGCCAAAATCGGTGCCGACGTCATGACCGGGCCGTTAAGTTCAATTGAAGGTTTACTCAAACACCCCTTAACGGACAGTGGTCTGGAGAAGTTTTTGGCAGATTATAAGAAGAGTAACGGCTAAGCCGTAATTTGCATAGAGAAATCATTTGCTCTGTTTAAAATTTAACTTAAATACTATCTTATGAAAAACATAGGGTTAGCGCTTGGCGGCGGAGCTGTTTTAGGAGCAGCTCATGTTGGAGTATTTAAAGCCCTGCTAGAACACAACATCAAAATCGATTATATTTCGGGGACGAGTATAGGCGCGTTTGCTGCCGCCTTTTTCGCCTTTGGCAAAAGCTATGAGGAGATAGAAGATGTTGCCCTCAAACTGAAGTGGATTGATATTTCAGACCTTTCCATCTCTAAATTTGGACTGTTATCTAATGGTAAATTAGGACGATTAATCGTCAAACACTTAGGCAACCTAAATATTGAAGACGCCGATATTCCTTTGGCCATCATAGCCACTGATGCCACAAATGGTGAAAAAATAGTCATGAACAAAGGCCCATTGGCAGAAGCTGTAATGGCCAGCACCAGTATCCCTGGAATTTTTAAACCCTTAGACATTAATGGCAGAATTCTAGTTGATGGTGGTATAGTTGAAAATGTGCCCATAGATACCGTTAGAAATTTGGGTGCTGAATATGTTATCGCTGTTGACCTCAATTCAAAAAACAAGTACAACAAGCCAGATAATATCTTGGATGTGCTGGTAAACAGCTTTCATTTTCTTATTCAGGAAAGAGTGAAATCACAAACAGAAAAAGCCAACCTCTTAATCGAACCCGATTTATCCCAATTTAACAGGACCAGCACCAGACATATTGATAAACTCATTAAAATCGGCTACGAAGAATCCATTGAACGCTTTAAACACAACCTCATTGATTTGAACAATTAAAGCTTTCACTTTAGTCTTAATGCAGCTAAATTTCTTAATGGTTCTTTTTATTTGTAAATTCTAGGTAGTATATAAACAAAGTTCAGATTTTATGAATTAAATTCTACAGACATTTTAAATATTCTATTTAAACATTAAGGCATTAAGACAATTAAGAATTTCGCTTACCTCTTAATGCACCTTAATGTCTTAATGTTTTGACTACATTTCAGTCATGAGTAATACACAAACAATGCTTTACATTAAACATTAAGGCATTAAGAAAATTAAGAATTTCACTTGCGCCTCAATGTTACTTAATGTCTTAATGTTTCGATTACAAATCCGTTTTAAGTAATAGAGTTACCCATTTAAATCTCAGTAATTTAATATTAGTTCTTTCGGTGTACTATAAAAAAATTGATGAGTCTATTAAATTTCTAAACCAGAATAGATAATAAAAGAAACCGTTAAAACGGTTTTGGTTTTATATATATTTTTTAGGCTCATGGATAAATCAATGAGCTGAGTTGTAAG
>CAYMXD010000018.1:0-5895 GCA_964394095.1 uncultured Mesohalobacter sp.
ATATCACTGGGGTTTACTCCGCTTACACGAGAAGCCTGAGATACAGTTGCCGGTTGAATTTTTGTAAGTTTTTCTCTAGCTTCAAACGACATAGACTGTAATTGAGAATAATTAAACGCCTTTGGAATCTTCACATTCTCTAAACGGTTTAACTTGTCTGCGTTGAGTTTTTCTTTTTTAATATAGCCGGCATATTTGACTTGAATTTCGGTTTGTTCTTGCACGTCTTGGTCTAAATTATTTTCTTCAATATAAGACCCAACTTTATCAATAGTCTTGAGGTCTTCTAAAGTAATATTTGGTCTGGCAAATATTTTAAATAATTTTCCTTGTTGGTCGACTGCATTGGATTTTTTTGACTCTAATATAGGGTTAATTTCAGAAGTGGTGACGCTAGTATCTTTAAAAAACTTGACAAACTTTTTTGTGTTCTTTAGCTTTTTATCTACTTGAATCATTCTTTCTTCAGAAGCTAAACCAAGTCGATAGGAGCGTTCTGTTAATCTTATATCTGCATTATCCTGTCGCAGGAGTGTTCTGTATTCTGCTCTTGAGGTAAACATTCTGTAGGGCTCTTCTGTGCCTTTAGTGATCAAATCATCTATTAAAACACCGATATAAGCCTCATCTCGTCGTAAAATAAAAGGCTGCTGACCTTTGACTTTAAGCGCAGCATTAATACCTGCCATCAATCCTTGGGAACCAGCTTCTTCATAACCCGTGGTTCCGTTAATTTGTCCGGCAAAGTAAAGCCCTGAAACCAATTTAGTTTCAAGTGTGTGCATCAATTGAGTAGGCGGGAAGTAGTCGTATTCGATAGCATAGCCAGGTCTAAAGAACTTCACATTTTCAAACCCTTTTACCGATTTTAAAGCTTTATACTGAACGTCTTCAGGTAGGGAAGTAGAAAAGCCATTAACGTAATATTCTATGGTTTTCCAGCCTTCAGGCTCAATAAACATCTGATGTCTATCTTTATCTGCAAAACGGTCAATTTTATCTTCGATACTAGGGCAATATCGTGGCCCTATGCTTTGTATTCTACCATTAAACATAGGAGAGCGATCAAAACCTTCTCTGAGTAAATCATGTACTTCCGGTGAAGTGTAAGTCATATAACAAGGTCGCTGTTCTTTTATAGGCTCAATGTCTTTCAGATAGGAAAACTTTCCAATATTTTCATCACCGGGTTGTTCAATCATTTTTGAAAAATCTAAAGAACGTCCGTCCACCCGTGGAGGTGTTCCGGTTTTCATTCGACCAGCTTCAAAACCAAACTCGATTAACTCGGCTGTTATTCCTGTAGAAGCTCTTTCTCCGGCACGACCACCACCAAAGTTTTTATCACCAATATGGATTAATCCATTAAGAAAGGTGCCGTTGGTTAATACAACAGTTTTAGCCTTAATTTTTAAACCTAAAGATGTTTTAACACCAACAATTTTTTCGTTTTTAACTATTAACCCTGAGACCATTTCCTGATAGAAATCGAGGTTTTTAGTTTGCTCTAGTTGTTCTCTCCAGTATTGAGAAAAAAGCATTCGGTCTGACTGAACTCTAGGGCTCCACATGGCCGGTCCTTTTGATCGGTTGAGCATTTTAAACTGAATTGCTGATTTATCAGACACTATTCCACTGTAACCGCCTAAAGCATCAATCTCTCGTATGATTTGTCCTTTTGCGATTCCACCCATGGCTGGATTACAGGACATCTGAGCGATGTTTTGCAGGTTCATGGTTACGAGTAGGGTAGAGCACCCCATGTTTGCGGCTGCAGCTGCGGCTTCACTTCCTGCATGTCCTGCACCAACGACTATGACATCATATTCTTTACTAAACATTATCTTTTATTCTATGTTGTTCCACGTGGAACATGTTCAAAGCTTCATCTTCTTTACTGCGCATTATTAGTTTGGATGTATCATCATTGTCTTTATAACCCATACAGTGAAGCACCCCATGGACCATAACACGCAATAGTTCATTCTTAAAATCCACATCCTGTTGATGAGCATTATCTTTTACACGCTCTACACTTATCATTATATCTGCTGAAATCATATCATGGATAGTATTATCGAGTGTAATAATATCAGTATAAAAATCATGTTGAAGATATTTTTTATTGATATCCAACAATTCATCATCAGTGAAGAATGTATAATTAATTTCTGAATAGTTATATTTATGTTTTTGTATAACTAGACTCAACCATAACTTTACTTCAATGCCTAAATTAAGGTCAAATAGTTTTGTATTGTAAAAATTAATTTGAGCTTTCATTGAAGTACTGTTTAATCAATTCTTTATATTTGGTTTGCAAAGGTAATTGTTGTCTATTTAATAATTCAAAACTTTCAAAATAATCTTTGTTCTTGTCCTTTTCTTTCTGAACTTGATTGTTTTGATATTCTTTAAAATTGGTAGTTGCCTCGCGCTTGTTTTCCTGTCCTTGTTGTTGTGCTGCTTTATCAAGTTTTAGTAGTTGATGTTTTATGTTTTCCATCTGTTTTAAAACATTAGATGAATAGCCTTGCATCAGCATATCTTCTTCTAATTGGTCAAGGCTCTTTTCAAGGTTTTGTGATTCAGATTCAAGACCTAGTTCTTTAATTCTATCTTCAAGCTGATCTCGCAGTTGCTGTTGCTGTTTGTATATTTCAAATAACTCTCCACTCATTTCTTCTGATAATGATTGACTTTTACCTTCCTTATTTCCCTTACCTTCATTGCCATCTTTCCCATTTTCTCCTTGCTGTCCATTTTCTCCATCACCACTTTGCTGTCCTTCTTTACCACTTTGAGATTGTTCTCCTTTTTTTCCGGATTTCTTTCCTCCTGATTTTTCACCTTCACCTTCTCCTGGCTTTTGACCAGGCTTTTTACCCTGACCTTTTTGCATTTGTTTCTGAAGCTCTTCATGAGACTTTATAATGTCAGATAATTGGAAACCTTTACCCTTACCTTGTCCTTGTTTTCCTTTTCCGGATTTTCCTTCCCCTTCGCCTGAACCTTTCATCTGCATTTGCATTTGGTCTAAAGAGGCATCAAGCATGTTTGAGAGTTCATTGGCGTTGACCATGACGTATTGCTGACTTGTGGTCCCTAAACGTATTTGAGTTTCTGCTAATCTTTCGAGTGATTTATCTATATCATACTGTATATCAGTTAGTTTACTTGTTATTTTGTCAGAAATCATAGGGTTTCTTAAGGCTAAGGCAAACAAACTGTCATCTACATGTTCAAAATTCTCACTTAACTGACCCTGACGTCTAAGCTTATTTGGAAAATTTGGATTGGTAGAACTCATACCTGTAAAGTCGTTCATTAAAGACTCCTGTTCTTTTGAAAACGTGATAAGATTATCTAATATCTGCTTTAGCATTTCCGCATCTTCTGACTGCTGTTGAGCAGACATACTCATCATAGACTGGCCCATGCTTTTAGACATTTCTTTTATTTTATCGGCAGCCTTTTGCTGTTGTTGATTAGCATTTTGTTGTTGTTGCTGTTGTTCTTGTGGGGAGCTATCGCTTTCTTCACTCTTTTCCAAGTTCTTTTCTGCTTCTTTTTGAGCCTGTTCAGCCTGCTTCTCCGCAACTTTATCCCGTTCTATGTCCATTGGTTCCTTTAGCTTTTCGTTTTCTTTATCAAGCTCGTCCGATTTCTTTTGGAGGTCTTCAAATTTATCACTGACTTCTTTCTGTGATTCACTTTCTTTTTCCTCATCTTTATTAGCTAATGCTTCTTGTTCTTCAGCTAATTTATTTATGTCTTCTGCTAGTTTTTGTGCTTTTTGTTCAACGTAATAGCGTTTGGTTAATTCTAAAAGTTGTTCCATACTACGCTCCTGTTGTTTTGAAGATTTAGAAAATTTATCTAGTTTTTCTTTGAGGTCTTCATTGTCAAGTTTGTTTTGATATTTCTCTAATTCTTTGAGCAAGTCTTCGTTCTGTTGAAGTTTACGTTCGTTATTTTCTATACGTTCCTGAAGCGCCTTCTTTTCTTGATTATCTTTCTCCGGTTGAAACTTAGAGAGTGATTCCTTAAGCGACTTCATGTATTCCTTCATCATTTCCCGTTGTTGCTTTTGGCGTTTGATGAAATTTGAAACTTTTTGCTTATCAGAATAATTGAATTTCTCTTTCTCTTTTTGAAGCTTTTCAATGTCCTGCAAATCCTCTTTTTGCATCTTGAGTTTTTCAAGACCAGAATCTAAACTGTCTATGCTTTTGTTTTGTTTTTGAAGTAAATCATCGTCTATTTCAGATTGTGTTTTTTCACGGTAACCAAAAATCTGTGACTGACTAGATTTTGACCCATTTACAGCATCGTTGTCAAATACTTCAAAAAAATACTGGTAAGTTTTGCCTTCTTCTAAATCTAAATCGTCGTTAGGAAAAGTATAGAAAAACTGGTCATAGTTTGATGAACTGATTGGAATATTGACAATCCTTTTATCTTGGGAATTTTCCTTTTCATAATAGACTAATCTGCATTTCATTAAACCATAATCGTCATTGACATTTCCACGGAGATAGGATATTTCATTGGCTAATGAATCTTTCTTTTGCTCCACTTTTATTTTGGGATATTGGTCTTTAATCACTTTGATGTGATAGGATAAGTTTTCGTAATCTTTCAAATCTTGATTGGACGTGGAAATGCTGTAATCTATGTTTTTAGTCACTTTCTTACTGTAAGTAAAAGTATTATTGTCACTCAAAAACTGTTCAGTTGAATTATCTAAATTGAAATTGACATTACTGGTAGACTTTGTGTTGAGTATCCACTTCAATTTTGTGCCCTCAGGAACGTTTACGCTTCCCTGGCCTTGAATGCTTTTATTTTGATTTTGGGTATAACTTGGATAGTCCAGTTCTAAACTAAAATCAATGATCTTAGGCACTTTAATCACTTCAACTTGATAGGTATTTGAAGAAATTCCATTTGATGAAAAATGAAAATTGAAATCTTCATTAACCTGTTCAAAAGTATAACTGAAATGTCCGTTCCCAGCAGGTTTAAGGAAATAACTCTGGTCATTGAAATTAATTTTGGCATTTTCAGGTAAAAGCTCTCCTGATGTGAGCAATTTTATATTCAGTGGTTGACCTTCCTCAACCTTGAGTGTTTTATTTTCTAATTCAAAGAAAAAAGGCGCCGGGGGTTCGTAATAGGTTTGGTAATTGACCACTCTTTTATAGGACTCAGTAAAAAAATCAGCACGGCCAAAGATGATGACTGCAAGAATAATAATCACCGGAATTATTGCGTATCTAAGGTATTTCAAATTGGAAGATAAATCTACGGCCAATTGAAATGGAACGGGTTTTAGGTTTTTGGCTTTTTGTTCTATTCCGGCTAATACGAGTTCGTCATTACCCCCCTGAGATTTGAGCTGAAGCAGATTGGTCAATTTATCGCTGACTTCCGGAAAATGCTGACCTATTTGTTGAGACGCATCCTTAAAGTCTATACCTTTAGTCCATCTCAACAATTTAGTGATTGGCCAAATGATAAACCTGCTAAATAATACCACAGAAAAGATCACAAAACTCCAAAACAAAATGGCTCTGCCGGTGGTATTTAACCACAACAGGTATTCTAAAGCCGTCGTTATGATAAAGTATAACAATGTAGCCGAAAAGAATAATATCCCGCCTTTTATCAATTCATTGACGTAATATTTTCTTATGTATTGGTTTATTTTTTGCTCTATAAGGTCGTATGTCTTCATAAATCGTTCATTCAAATAGCAAATTACAATTTCTAATATAATGAAAGAAAATTTAAGTAAAAATTTTAACGTATTTAAGTAGTAATGTTGTTGTTATTGATTTGAGATAAAAACTGAAATGAAAGTCTAATTAACAACTATCAGGCGCACTCGAC
>CAYMXD010000018.1:5995-12839 GCA_964394095.1 uncultured Mesohalobacter sp.
AAAGTACTCGCCAAGATAAGACGCATTCATTTTAATTTCGAAAGTTTTGGTTTGTTGAGGATCGAGATCTAAATAAAATCGTATTTCACTGTCCCTTATGTCCACATAGTTGGCTTCTGTATAAGCGCCGGTATTAAAGTCTGTAAACGAGGTATCTACAATTTCCCAGCCACTGGGCAGATGGTACTGCAACGCGATATTCTGCAGGTTGGTTTGTGAGAGGTTGCCGATATTTATAAGGGCATTAACTTCTGTCCCCTGTTTAATGGATTCAATATCCATAACTGCACCGTTAGCATCTTCATAGGTGGTATTTAGATTCAGATTCTTTTGTTCAGCAAACGACTCGCCTAAAGGTGGTTTGCCTGTTTGAGTTAAACGCACATAAAGTTTAGAGTCTTTATTGTTTTTAAGCTGTAAAGCGGCATTAGCATTTTCATCTAAAGTGATTGTTCTTTTAAGAATTGGTTTTGAGGTTTTTAGGCTTTCACCATTCATCATGATATCTATGTCTTTCCCTCCATTTTTCTCTAATAATTTAGATAAACTCACCAAAGCAAAAGCCGTTTCCTGTGTGCTTAACCAGTCATCAGAAGATAATTTGAGTGCAATACTCTTGGCCAGTTCCTGCGATTTGTTGCTTTGAAGGTAAACCAAACTTTCCAGCAACATGGCTTCATTTCTAAAGGCAGATCCATAGGTGTAATACTGGTCTCTGTTGTTTAACTCATAAATTGAAGCATTAGAGACCAACTCCTGTGCAACATCACTTTGACCAATCAAGGCGTAAGCCTGAGCGAGTCGCCATTTAGAAGCATTTGAAATCGAACCCGTTCTCAGTCTGTTCATCGATGCCAAGTCCGGTTCGCCAGACAGCGCAAGGGTGTATAGCCTGTAGGACTGGAGGTAGTCTGAAGCTCTGGAATATGTATTTTCACTCCATCGTCTGGCTTGTTCTTTTTGAAAATTCTTCCAGTTATTTAAAAACATCACCGGAACTTCAAATCCTTTTTGACGGGCTTCTATCATAAAATGTCCGGCGTAACTTGTGCACCAGGCGTCTGCTTGTCCACCCGGCCAATAGCTCACACCGCCATTAACCAGTTGAAAATCATTCAGCTTTTCTATGGCTTTTTCTACATTTTGTTTGACTTCCTGTTTCTGATTAAACGTTAAATCTGCAATATCTTCAAGAAAAACCTGAGGAAATGCTCTTGAGGTAGTTTGCTCAACACAGCCATGAGGATAAGCAATCAACTGCTCCAGCCTTTTGGTTAAATCCATTGGTGGTAGTGCTGAAATTTCTATAAACGCGGAATTGCTCCCTTCGGTTCCGAAAGCGTCGACATTAATATCTAAACTGCCCTCGGGTTTTAATTCGTAGTTATGTGTTTTTTGGGCTATAGGGTTTGGGTTATAGGTGTCTATCTCCAAACTGTACTTAGCCGTTTCCTGTCCTGAAGTTGCTGTAAAAGAAATGTCTTCAACTGAAGAAGCCGATAAGACTTCGTATTCAAAATTGATGATTTTATCACCTGTTTCATCAAAGCTTAAGGTCTTTTCAGTAGGACCAATGGGTTTTAAGCCTTGTCCGGTTTTTGCACTAAGCTTGACAGTTTTAATATGGTCTTCCATCGCAAAAACAGTCAACGGAATACTGAGTTTTTCACCCGGAGACAATTTACGAGGCACAGAAGCCAATAACATCAAAGGTTTCTTGACAGGCATCTTTTGTTCTACACTTCCATAACTTTCATTGGCTACATCAGAAGCAACCAGCATGACTTTCACAGACCCAATATAGTTTGGCATAAAAAGCCTATGCTTTAGACGTTGACCCGGCTTTAATTCAAATGGTCCGATAAAGCTGACTACAGGTTTAAATCGGTTGGCCTTTCTGTTTTTGGCACCGGCCAAACTTCCTCCGCCTCCTATACTGAATATGTTTTCTACGCTACCGGCATAAGCGCCAATAACATTATCGTAAATATCATAAGTCTGAACGCCTAAAGCTTCTTTTCGATTGAAATACCCATGAATATCAGGTACACTAAAGTTATTCAGATCCAGCAGACCTTCATCTACTACGGCAAGAGTGTAGGTCATTGGTTTATCGTTTTTCTCAGACACCTCAACTTCGTAAAAACTTTCAGGTCGTACTTTATCGGGTAAATTCAATCGAGCTTGTAATAACTTGTCCGGATTTTCAACATTGATTGGCACGACACCAAAAAGTCGAATTGGCCTGTCATTTAAGGTTTGTCCGTGAGGCTGGATCAAAGAAATACTTACATAAGCATTGGGCGCATAGTCTTCAGTGATCTCTAAATCGAAAGTCGTGCTGCCTTGTTTGGTGTCTATCCATTCCTGCGAAATGACTTCAGCACCGTTTTCGATACTAATCAAGGCTTTTGTGTTTTGACTTGAGGGAAAGGTCACTTTGGCTGTTTCACCTACTTTATACTTGTCTTTATCAACATTAAATACCAGCATATTAGATAAACTTCCTTCAGTATTATTCCACCAATTTTTGTAGTAGTAAACCGTTTGACTGCTGGCATGCTGACCGTTTTCGTCAACAATCCGGATTAAAAAACGACCACGATCCTGGCTCGGAATGTTAAGTTTAAATTCGGCCTGACCCTTTTCGTTTGTAGTAAGGCTAATCTCCTTATAAGCCAAATAACTGGAACTGTTTTGATACTTAGACAAATTATCGCGACCTCTGTTCCACCACCAGCGCCAGTCGAGTTTGTAAATATAGGCTGTCAGAGATTTCGAAGAAACGGGTTTGGCGTCTTTATCTAGACACACGACTTTATAAAGACCGGGCTCATCGGTATCGTAAGTTCTTCCGTTTATTTTAGGCGCTTTGAGTCCGATAAAATGTTCGTAAGGTGCATATCGTTTTTGCTGAACATTGATAGAAAAATCACCGCCGTTTTCGAAGACTTTAGTCAAAAAACTTAAATTCAGCATTCCCGGCACGTTCTGCGAAACTTCAATCTCTTTTTTGATATTTACAAGTCCTTCATTATTCAATTGACCTTTATAAAAATCCATTTCTTGAGCATTGAAAGATCTGGTAATATCAGTAAAATTGTAACTTTTGTAGTTTGGAAATGGTGTTGATTCTGCACTGATGTTCATTTCAATTTCAGCCTTTAGGTTTCTGGCGGTTGCGCCACTGAGCCAATTTGAAGTTAATGTAGCCTGAATGGGCTGTCCGGCGGATAACACCTCATCTTCAAAATCCAGGTTAATCTTCAATCGGTTGGGTTTTACTGAAGCTACTCTTATACGCTTATTAAAGCTTACAGCGCCAATAGTGACCTCAGCGTTCCAGTTTCCGGTTGGTGCTGAAGCTTTGGTTGGCAAACTAAAAGTGTACATATTGTTTAAACCCTTAACTTGGGTTTCCTCATACACCAGCTTTCCTCGTGCATCGGTCAGCTGAATTTTTACGGGGTAATTATCCGGTATTGGATTGTCTAAATCGTTGATGACAAAAGTGGTATGAATCGTATCTCCGGGTCTGTAAACACCTCGTTCAGTATAGATAAAAGCTTTGAGGCCTTTTTGAATTTCACTGCCACCAACATCAAAATTACTTAAGCTTAAGGCATTGTTAGATTGAAGTTTTAGGTAAGCATGTTCCTTATTTTTCTTGGCCACCACAAATGCAATCTCTTGATCTGACCTGAGTATGGCCATGCCCTGCGAATTTGTTTTTACTTCATCTAAAGGCTGCATTTGGTAGTTGTATGCTTTAATACTTACAGAAGATTCCGGCTGCGCCGACAGCAAATTTGAAGTCACCATATGGTACATATCATTCCCGGATTTTTTGACGATGAGACCAAGGTCTGAGGCCAGGAGATTTGAAGTTATAAATCGGTTTTCGGTATAATAGGCTTCATGGCAGGGATTGTCCTGCTCTTTCCAGTTATACACCCGATTGCGCCATCTGTAGGTCTGGTTGTCCCAATATTGTTCTTCTCTATTAATTGTTTTGTCGTCGTTTTCAATACTGCTATACGAAAAATCAACTTCCTCGTCTGCACAGTTGTATAAACTGAGTTCTTTTCTAAAACTAATTTCAACCTGATATAAAGCGCCCGGATCGGCTCTAAACAAAGTATTTAGGTCTATGGCATAAGCTTTCCATCGGCTGTCGTTATCCAGCTTAGACTGCACTAATGGAATTGTTTTTCTAGCGACCACTCGCCCAACCTGTCTCAATTGATAAGAGTTGGTCTGGTCTAAATTAGAATCTTGCAGGTACTGAAGAATATTATCCTCGTAAATTTTTACAATTCGTACATCTGCCGCTTTAAGGCCTACAGCTTCAAAATAAAAGGGATTATTAGAAGACTGCGGTAAGATGACGCCTTTAGACACTTTTCTAAGTCCTGGTTTGGTTTGATGAAATACAATAGTTTCAATAAAATCCTCTTTCAGTGATTTTCCTGATTCACTTTTAATGTTTTTGTTTAGGTAAAGCTTAACTTGACCCTTGTAGGTTTTTTTAGGATAAATGATCAAATTATTGCCCTGAATTTCAAAGTTGAGCGCTCTGTCTTCTTCAATTTGAACCAATCCCTGAAGAGATTGACCGGGCTTTAGACTTTGCGAAAAATTCACTGATAATCTGGGACTGCCCACCGTAGATGTATTAATGTCCAAAACTTTAAAGACGTTTTTGGCCGGAACTTGAAACGTATTTTTACCCTTATTTTCGGCTTGTATGGCTTCTCCGTCCCAGCTTAATTCAACGCTGGAAGTTTGGTCAAAACGCTTAATGCTGTCTATCTTAAATTTAAAATACGTGGAATTGTCAGGATTTCCGGACCAGTCCAACGTTAAAGGTTTTTGGTCTTGCTGTGCGGAAACCACTTTTTTGATGTCCTCTAAACTCATAACATCTGAAGTTTCTACATTGGCAAATCTATAAGCCCAATCCTGACTGTAAGATTCCAATTGATTTAAACTGACCTTAAAATCTGGCTTAATGGTTTTGATTTCAAAAGCATAAGTAGATAAATCGCTTTCAAGGTCGTCGTAGAGTTTATCAAGGTGAAGTTTCCCCTGATAAGTTTCACCTGAGCTCAGGTTTTCTGCAGGTTCAAATACGATGTTTCTGTCTGTTGATAACCATAACTTTCCCTCTATTTTTGGTTTAAACTCGAGAACTTCTGCATTGATCTCTTGGTTAACTTTAAACCTTTCAATTGGAGTGACCAATTTAAAAACTATCGGGTCTGCTTTTGAAATTTCATCCTGTGTATGGGAATAAATATAATCTTTAAATTTAGCTAAATCACTTTTAGATTGAGAAGAGTCGCACTGAATAAAAATTGAAGAAAGGCAGAGGTAAATGAAGAGAAATTTGAATCGCATTATGAAATTGAGGGTATTTAGGGTTTGAATATGTTGATTTGCTTTTGACCGTTTTTGTCAATTGAGGCTCTAAACATTCCAGTAGAGTTAAAAACTTTAGAAATGTTTCCATCTTTGTCCACAGCAATAATTCCGCCACTTCCGCCAAGGTCTTCCAGTTTTTTTAAAATCACATCTTCTGCTGCTTCTTGAAGGCTTTTATTGGCATACATCATCTGTGCCGAAATATCATGAGCAACGGCAAGCCTGATGAAATATTCCCCCCATCCCGTGGAAGATACGCCGCAAGTTTCATTATTGGCATAGGTTCCTGCACCGATAATGGGGACATCGCCTATTCTGTTCCAGCGTTTGTTGGTCATGCCTCCGGTTGAAGTTCCGGCAACGATATTACCGTCTTTATCTAGCGCCACACAACCTACAGTACCGTATTTTTTGTCTTCCCAGCTCAGTAAAGCTGTTTTGTTTTGGGAGCGTTTTAAAGCTTCCAAGCGTTCAGGGGTCGCGAAGTAAGAAGAATCTACCAGCCTAATTCCCCTTTCCTGAGCAAATTCTTCAGCACCTGAGCCTGAAAGTATAACATGTGAGGAGTTTTCCATGACTTCGTAAGCCAGATTGATGGGGTTTTTGACGCGGGTTACACCGGCAATTGCTCCGGCGTTTTGTGTTTTGCCATCCATGATAGAAGCGTCTAATTCGTTATAGCCTTCATGGTTAAAGACAGCACCTTTTCCTGCATTGAAAAGCGGCGAGTCTTCAAGAATATTTATGGTCCTTTGCACGGCTTCCATGGCTGTACCTCCATTTTGTAGAATACCGTGTCCTTTTGAAATGGCTTCATCTAGTTTAGCCTTGTAGATTTTCTCTTTTTCGGCACTGATATTTTCACGCTTTATATTGCCCGCTCCACCGTGAATGACGATTGCGATAGGATTTTCAACAGTTTTGGAAGTAGTTTCTGATGTTTCTGTGTTATTGTTTTTAGGCTGATTTTGACATGCTATTAAACAGAAGCTCAGTATAAACGCAAAAAAGATTGATTTTTTCATAAGTAAGAATTTGTTTTAAAAATTGAATAGGCCTCTAAAAATACAATCTAAATTTTAATTCAGCTTAAAAAGTATAATTAATACTTGAAATTGAACCATTAAGGCATTAAGGGTATTAAATTGAAAAAAAACTAATTAACAATATTCAGTGCAAAGCGTTATTTTAAACTTATCAGTTTTTATATGAGCTTTTTTCAATGGTGAGAAAACTTAATTTTCCTAAACTTCCTTTATATTAATTGTGGGAGTGTTTTTTTAAAACATTAAGGCATTAAGAGTATTAAGTTGCAAAAAAACTAATTAACAACAGTCAGTGCATGTGAATTAAGACGAATAAACAACACAATTCAATTCAATTATTCAATTAGTCTGTAAAACACAATAGCTTTTGACTA